>JBHELN010000417.1:0-10193 GCA_046263115.1 Pseudonocardiaceae bacterium
GAACGGGGCGCTGCCGTGGTAGCTGTCGCTACCGGGGTTGGCGCTCGACCCCCCGCAGCAGGCCCACGCGTCGCCCCAGTTGCGGTTGGTGTCTGTCCCGACGTCGGTGCTTCCTGGAGTCGGTTGCCGGTTCTTGCGCCACATCCCGAAAAGACCGGTGGAGATGTCGTACTCGGCGCCGTCCGGATTGACCATCGGCGCCACCCAGATCTCCCGGGAGCGCACGAGGCGGGTGATGGTTGGATCGGTGCCGTAGCCTTGGGCCAGCCGCTTGACGATATGCGAGCACATCTCGACGGTGAGGTGTTCACGGGCGTGCTGGGCGCAGCTGAACAGCACTTCGGGCTCGCGCTTGTCGGTGCGCACATCGTCGCTGATCTTCACTAGCAGCAGGGGGCGACCCTGCACGGATTTGCCATAACTGGAGACCGCGACCTGGTTGGGATGGGCGGCGGCGAGCGCGTCCAGTTCGCTGCTGAGCTCTGCGTAGGTGTGGTAGCCCTGATAACCGATCGGGAACTTGCCGGGCCCGACTGGGATGGGCGTCGCCGCCGGCAGTGGCGCCAGCCGCAGCCCGCTGGCCCGTAACCGGTCAACCTGCGCGGGAGTGGCCAAGATCTCCACAAAGTCGCGGCCGCCGCTGAGAACCTCCGCGCCCTGGCGCGCTATCGCGGCCCGGATTGCCGGATTATCGACCCCTGCCACCCGGTACGTCGCTGGCGGTGGCGGCGGGGGTTGTGGCGGCGCCGCCGTTGCGGAAAACGGGACGCCCAACGCCAGCATCCCCACCAACGCGATCACGACAACCCGCCACATCGACATCGAGCGGAGCGTAACGACCGCTCCCTGCTTGGCAATCAGCGGGCTCAGCGGGGTTATTCGGTACTGGACAACGCCGCTGAGCCGGCTCGATGCGCAGCGCTGGCGCATTAGGGTGGGGGAGGTGTTGAGGCGGATGGATTTGCGGGACGGGGTTCCGGGCCCGGCGGTGTTGCGGGAAGTGTTGCCGCGGGCCGAGGTGGACGTCGACGCGGTGCTTCACCAGGTGGCCCCGCTGATCGACGCGGTGCGCGCCCGGGGGGTCGAGGCGGTACTGGAGTTCACCGAGCGTTTTGACGGGGTGCAGCCGGCCAGTGTCCGGGTACCGTCCAGCGCGTTGCAGGCAGAACTGGAGCAGTTGGACCCGGCGGTGCGCGTCGCGCTGGAGGAGTCCATTGCCCGGGTTCGCCGGGCACACGCCGACCAGCGGCGCACCGAGACGGTCACTCAGGTGGTGCCGGGCGGCACCGTCACACAGCGATGGATCCCGGTGGCGCGGGTCGGGCTCTACGCGCCCGGCGGGCTGGCGGTGTATCCGTCCACTGTGGTCATGAACGTGGTACCCGCGCAGGTGGCCGGGGTGAAGTCGCTGGTGGTGTGCTCACCGCCGCAAGCCGGCAGCGGCGACCGTGGCGGCCGCCCGCACCCCACGGTGCTCGCCGCGGCGGCGCTACTCAGGGTCGACGAGGTGTGGGCAGTCGGCGGCGCGCAAGCCGTCGCACTGCTCGCCTACGGCGGCACCGACACCGACGGCGCGGTACTGGATCCGGTGGATATGGTCACCGGCCCCGGCAACATCTACGTCACCGCGGCGAAGCGCGCCCTGCGCGGGGTGATCGGTATCGACGCCGAGGCCGGCCCCACCGAGATCGCCATCCTGGCCGACCGCACCGCTGACCCGGTGCACGTCGCCGCTGACCTGATCTCCCAGGCCGAACACGACACTCTGGCGGCCAGTGTGCTGGTTACCAATTCAGTCGCACTTGCCGACGCTGTCGATGCTGAACTGCGGCGGCAGGTCGCTGCCACCAAGCACACCGAGCGGATCCGCACTGCTCTCACCGGACGGCAGTCCGGCTGCATCATCGTGTCCGATGTGGACGCCGGGCTGGCGGTAGTGGACGCCTACGCGGCTGAACACTTGGAAGTTCAGACGCGGGACGCGGCCACGGTGGCCCGTCGGGTACGCAATGCCGGGGCGATCTTCATCGGCCCGTACGCGCCGGTGTCGCTGGGCGACTATTGCGCCGGCTCCAACCACGTGCTGCCCACCGGCGGCTGCGCCCGGCACTCGTCCGGGCTGTCCGTGCAAACCTTCCTACGCGGCGTGCAGCTCATCGAGTACGACGAGGACGCGCTGGTGAAAGTCGCCGACCACGTCATCGCCCTGTCGGAAGCCGAAGACCTCCCCGCCCACGGACAGGCGATCACCGCCCACTTCCGCCGGTGACCCCTCCCGAGGTGACCCCTCCCGACATGGAGACATCTCAGGGTGATCGGGCCCGGAAAATCCCCGGTACGGCTCCATGTCGAGAGCAGGCCCAGGGAGTCGGTGGCTGGGTGACATTAGGGGACTTGCCGCTGGCTGAGGGGTTGCGGGGCAGCACGCCTTACGGGGCGCCGCAGCTGGATGTGGCGGTGCGGCTGAACACCAATGAGAATCCCTACCCGCCGCCCCCCGGCCTGGTCGCCGACATAGCCGCCGCGGTGTGCCAGGCGGCTCGAAACCTGCACCGCTACCCCGACCGCGATGCCGTCGCACTGCGCACCGACCTGGCCGGCTACCTCGCCAAGGGCACCGGGGTGCCGCTGACCGCCGCGAACCTGTGGGCCGCCAACGGTTCCAACGAGGTCATCCAGCAACTACTGCAGGCCTTCGGCGGCCCTGGACGCACTGCGCTGGGATTTACCCCGTCCTACTCGATGCACCCCGTTATCTCCGCCGGTACCCGGACCCAGTGGCTGCCGGCGCCCCGCCGGAGCGACTTCTCCCTGGATCCCGCCGCCGCCGTGGCGGCAATCGAGCAGCACCGGCCCGATGTGCTGTTCGTCACCAGCCCGAACAATCCCACCGGCCAGTCGATACCGCCTGCCGACCTCGCGACCGTGGTCAAGGCCGCGCCGGGCATCGTGGTCGTCGACGAGGCCTACGGCGAATTCAGCGCGCGACCGAGCGCAATCGCACTGCTCGAGCAATTCGCCGACCGGCTGGTGATCTGCCGGACGATGAGCAAGGCGTTCGCCTTCGCGGGTGGTCGCCTGGGGTACCTCGCCGCCGCGCCGGTTGTGGTGGATGCGCTGCTGCTGGTGCGGCTGCCCTACCACCTGTCCGCGCTCACCCAGGTGGCGGCCCGCGCGGCGTTGCGGCACGGATCGTCCACCCTGGAATCCGTGGCAGTGTTGGTGGCCGAGCGGGATCGGGTCGCCAATGCGCTGAGCGACCTCGGCGCGCAGGTGGTCCCTTCGGACGCCAACTTCATTCTGTTCGGAGGCTTCGCCGACGCGCCGGCCGCTTGGCGGCGCTACCTCGGCCACGGTGTACTGATCCGCGACGTCGGGATCCCGGGTCATCTGCGGGTCACCATCGGTACCCCAGCGGAGAACGACGCGTTTCTGTCCGCGAGCGCGGCAGTGCTAGCGCAGGAGGAACAGTGAGCCGTACGGCCCGGATCGAGCGGGTGACCAAGGAATCGTCAGTGCTCGTCGAACTCGACCTCGACGGCACCGGGAGCACCGAGGTGAGCACCGGCATCGCGTTCTTCGACCACATGCTTACCTCGCTGGGCAAGCACGCGGCCTTCGACCTGGTAGTACGGGCCACCGGCGACGTCGAGGTCGACGCGCACCACACCGTCGAGGACGTCGCCATCGTGCTCGGCCAGGCGCTGCGCGAGGCGCTGGGGGACAAGTCGGGCATCCGCCGTTTCGGGGATGCCTGGGTGCCGATGGATGAGGCCCTGGCGCACGCCGTGGTGGACGTGTCCGGTCGCCCGTACTGCATCCACACCGGCGAGCCCGACGCGCTGGCCGGTTTTATCGTCGGCGGCCACTACCGCGGCGGTAACTATCCCATGGTGCTCAACCGGCACGTGTTCGAGACGCTCGCCTTCCACGCGCAGCTGGCGGTGCACATCCGGGTGCTGCACGGTCGAGACCCGCACCACGTCACCGAGGCGCAGTACAAGGCATTGGCGCGGGCGCTGCGTGCCGCGGTCGAACCCGACCCACGGGTCGGCGGGGTGCCCTCCACCAAAGGTGTGTTGTGACCTGGGTGGGACTAGTGCTGCTGGCCGTGGCTGGATTCCTGCTCGGCGGGGTGGCCTCAGTCTGGCGTACCTCGCGGCTGCTGGCCGGAACGCTTGGCATCGCCGCGGCACTGGCCACCGCCGCCGGCATCGCGTGGCTGCTCTGACACTGCTAGAGCGTGATCAGACCGAGTTGACGCAGCAGGCCCAGCTGGTCCAAGCAACCCCACCGCTCAACGATCTTGTCGTCGTCAACCCTGAAGATGTTGATACCGCGCAGCGTCACGGTCTTGCCCGTGGGTGCTGCGCCCATCAGCTCCGCGCGGTGAGTGCCACTGGCTGTGAACAGCTCGACGACAATGTCCCCCTCGGCAATCAGTGCCTCCATATTGGCGTGCCAGTCGGGGAGCGCTCGGCGGAATGTGGCGGCCGCCAAACGAAAGCCTTCCGGCCCGTCCGGAGCGCCGGGGAACGGCGGATCGTGGCTGACGAAGTCCGGGTGCAGGTAGCGGTCTACGGCGTCGAGATCGCCCTTGCTGAACAGTTCCTGGATGAAGTCGTTGACGAGCTGCTTGTTACCCATGAGGTGATCCGTAGTCATGGCCAGATGGTGCGGCCGGCCGGGTGCGGCCACTATCCCAACAAGTTGGGAATTCCCTAGGCGCCCTGGTGCGGGACACTGGTGGCATGCCGAGGTCAGCGAGCGCGCGCCAAGCCGAGCTTGACCTCGTCCGGCATTGCCACGGCGGGTTGGAGATCGCCGATCTGCAGCGTCAGGTATTGCGATCTTTGCGCCGGCTGATGCCGATCGATGCCGTTTTCTTCGCCACCGCGGATCCCGAAACCCTGCTGTTCACCGGTGCATACAGCGAAGAGCCGCTGGCGGAGTCGACGCCGCTGTTTGTGGACAACGAATTCGGCTGCCACGACGTGAACAAGTTCGCCGCGTTGGCCACCTCAGCCCGCCATGTGGCCTCGCTGGACGTTGCGACCGGTCGCCACCGGTTGTCCAGCATGCGATACCGCGACATCATGCGGCCGCTTGGGCTGGGTGATGAGCTTCGGGCGGCCTTGGTCGCCGGCGCGGAGTGCTGGGGTTATCTGTGCCTGCATCGCACGGAACACCGGATGGGCTTCACCCCCGCGGAAGCCGCTGCCCTCGCTCGGGTTGGCCCGCACATCGCCCACGCGCTGCGCCAGGCCGTACTGCGCACCAGGTCTGCCGGGATCGGCGACGCCTCGGGTCCTGGTGTTGCGTTGCTCGCCGATGACCTGAGCGTGGTCGCTATCACGCCGCAAGCCGAGCATCTGCTGTCTCTTGTCGACAGCGGTCTGCCTAGCAGTCACCCGGTGCCGGTCGCTGTCCGCGCCGTGGCGGCGGCGCTGGTAGCGGTGGAGCGTGGCACGGCGACGCACCTACCCAGCGTGCGGGTTCGGACCAGGGCCGGCCGGTGGCTCACCATGCATGCATCGCGCCTGCAAGGACCTGGTGAAGACCGCATTGCTGTGGTGCTGGAACCCACCGAAGCACGCGCCAGCGCGCCGCTCATGCTGGCCGCGTACGGGTTGTCCAAGCGTGAGGCCGAGGTGGCGAGGCTGGTGCTCCGCGGCGCCTCGACTCGCGTTATCGCTGACGCCCTGCACATTTCCCGCCACACCGTCCAAGACCACCTCAAAGCGGTCTTCGACAAGGTCGGCGTGCGTTGCCGCCGCGATCTGGTGGGTCGCTTGCTCGACACGGCTAGCGCAGGCCACGGCACATGAGCACCCGAGTGCTGGTCGTCGGCGCCGATGCGACCGGGATGAGCGCAGCCTCCCAGGCGCTGCGCCGCGCCGGGCGTGACACGCTGTCTGTGGTGGCCATCGAGCGCGGCCGTCACGTGTCCTATTCAGCCTGCGGCATCCCGTACTGGGTGGCGGGCGATGTGGCCGGTCCGGACGCGCTGATCGCCCGCAGCGTCACCGAGCACCGAGCCAACGGCATCGATCTCCGGTTGCGCACTGAGGTCACCGAGATTGACATGAATGCTCGCACGGTGCGTGCCGCCCCACTGGATGGCGGCGCGAGCTACCAGGTCGAGTTCGACGACCTGGTGCTGGCTACCGGAGCCGTCCCGGTGCGCCCCGACTTGCCGGGAGTAAACGCGCCAGGCGTCTACGGCGTGCAAACCCTGGACGATGGCGCGGCTGTGTTGTCAGGCCTGACCGGTTCGCCGCGCCGGGCGGTGGTGGTGGGTGGCGGGTACATCGGTATCGAGATGGCCGAGGCGATGGTTCGCCGCGGCCTTGCGGTGACAGTGGTGGACCAGGCTCCCGAGCCGATGCCCACCCTCGACCCGGACATGGGCGCCCTGGTGCGCGAGGCAATGCAAGGCATGGGCATCGAGGTGCTCACCGGCACTCCAGTCAGCGGTTTCGACACCAACCCCGGCGACCGGGTATCCGGTGTGGTCACCGCGCAAGGCACGCTCCCGGCGGACCTCGTCGTGCTGGGCCTGGGCGTGCGGCCGAACACCGAACTGGCCCGAGCGGTGGAGCTGCCGCTGGGTGAGCGCGGTGGGCTGCTCACCGATTTCCGGATGAGGGTTCCGGGCCATGACGGGGTGTGGGCCGGCGGCGACTGCGTCGAAGTCCTCCATCGCGTCTCGCAACGACGGGTGCACGTCGCGCTGGGCACCCACGCCAACAAGCACGGGCGGGTGATCGGCACAAACCTCAGCGGTGGCTACGCGATCTTCCCCGGCGTGGTCGGCACCGCAGTGAGCAAGGTCTGCGATCTCGAGGTCAGCCGGACGGGACTGGGGGAGGCCGAGGCACGGGCTGCGGGACTGGAACCGGTGTCCGTGACGGTGCGGTCCACCACTCGGGCCGGCTATTTCCCGGGCGCTGAGCAGGTCACCATCAAAATGATCGCCGAGCGGGGTACTGGGCGGCTGCTGGGCGCGCAACTCGTGGGCCGGGAAGGCTCGGGCAAGCGGGTCGACGTGTGCGCCGTCGCGTTGTGGAACGAGATGACCGTCGAAGAGATGATCAGTCTGGATCTCGGTTACGCGCCGCCGTTTTCGCCGGTGTGGGATCCCGTCCTGGTGGCCGCGCGCAAGGCCGCGGCAGCGGTGTGATGCCGTGGACGCGCCGACTGATGCCCGTGGAGCTGTTGACCGCCGATCCCGGGATTCGAGTCGCGGCTGGCTTACCTGTGGCGCCTTCCGCCGGGAAACGGGATCGTATTTCGAACCTTTATGGTCGGCGCCAGTCCTCCGCTTGTAGATGGGAACCGGCCATCGGGCCCATTTGCAGCATCCCGCCGTCCACCGGCCAGGACGCGCCGGTGACGTACGACGCCGCGGGCGAGCACAGGAACGCGACCACCGCCGCTATTTCTCGCGCGTCCCCAGGCCGACCGAGCGGCACGCCGGCGCGATGCTGCTCGTGGACGTCGATGTCCTCCTGCCCGGTCATCGGCGTGGCTATTTCCCCTGGTGCGACGGCATTGACCGTGATCTGGTACTCGGACAGCTCCAGCGCGGCGGTCCTGGTCAGCAGACCCAATCCGCCCTTGGCCGCGCAGTAAGCTCCCAGGCCGACCCTGGGTTGGTGCTCGTGAACGCTGGTGATGTTCACGATCCGACCCCCGCGCGCGGCGGTGATCATCCGCCGGGCCGCCCGCTGCAAGCACAGAAACGCGCCATCGAGATCGGTGGCGATCACCTGCCGCCAGGTCTCATAGTCCAGGTCCACCAGCAGCGCCGATGAACCCGTGCCAGCGTTGTTCACCAGTACATCTACACCGCCCAGGCTGTCGGCAAGCTCATCGATGACGTCCACGGCGCCGGGCAGTGCACTAAGATCCAGCTGCCGCACTTCGGCACGCCGGCCGGTGGCGCGAACTTCATCGGCAGTTGCCTTCGCGCCTTGCTCGTCGCTGTGCCAGGTGATTCCGACGTCACACCCCAGCTCAGCCAAGGCGACCGCGGTCGCCTTTCCGATGCCGGAATCAGACCCCGTGACGATCGCGGTCCGAGGGAAGTCCTGCGGTGTCTTAGGTGAAATATCCATGCGGAAGGTCTTCCCGATGTAAACAGTCTTGAACGCATGCCCGGGTACGTACCACGGTGCGGTCGGCTGTTCCCGCCGCACGTCAGGATCAGCACACGCCATCGGTGCTGCGCGGTCCGCGCGTACCGTCGCTCAGTCAGGTGGCACGCCGTATTTGCGCACCGCCACGGGCATAACCGGGTACCGCCCTTCGTAAATCTTCTGGTGCAGCTCTGCTTCGACAATGGCGCGCACGATCGGTAACTGCCTGCTGGCATCTTCGGTAGTGGTCACCTGCAGCGGCCAGTCCCCGGCGGTCGAGCCGCGCAGGTGGGCGTGGTTGAAACTGCGCCGGAACCAGGCGATCACCTGCACGGGCCCCACCGGACCACCGTGTCGGGAAACAGCTTCCCGTTGCCGGGGCCAGGACAGCTCCCAATGCTCGCCCACGCTGCCGTCGCTGTCCTCGACGCTGTGGCGGGTGATTTCCCCGGTGTGCTCGAGAAACATCTCGTCGGCCTCGGCGAGGACGCCACGAACCACCGGATCGAGCAGCTCCACCGCACGCTGAAACACCGCCACCCGATCTGCCCACGACGCTGCCCCCTCATACCGGCGCGCCACAAGATCGGCCAGATGCCGCATCAAATCCTCCTCGCGCACCGTTCCAGGATGGCGCATTCAGCGGACTCAGCGGGATTGTTGGCACCTCTTTTACCCCGCTGAGCCTGCTGAATGCGGCTGGGGCAAGGTGGGGGGGTGAAGCAGGTGGTGGTGCTGGACTACGGGTCGGGGAATCTGCGGTCGGCGCAGCGGGCGTTGGCCCGCGCCGGCGCCGATGTCGCCGTGACGGCTGATGTTGAGGCAGCACTGAATGCCGACGGGCTGGTGGTGCCCGGGGTCGGGGCCTTCGCGGCATGCATGGCGGGGCTGCGAGCGGTGCGCGGCGATCGGATCATCGGCCGCCGGCTGGCCGGCGAGCGCCCGGTGCTGGGCATCTGCGTGGGGATGCAGGTGCTGTTCAGCCGTGGTGTCGAGCACGGGGTGCAGACCGATGGGTGCGACCAGTGGCCCGGGACCGTGGAGCGGTTGAAAGCCGACGTGCTGCCGCATATGGGGTGGAACACGGTGACCATGCCAGCTGGCTCGAAGCTGTTCGCCGGCCTCGACGCGAGCACCCGGTTCTATTTCGTGCATTCCTATGCAGTCCGCCAATGGGAATTGGAAGGCTCCGAGCCGCTGGTTCGACCGGTGGTGACCTGGGCTGAGCACGGCGAGCCGTTCGTCGCCGCAGTAGAGAACGGGCCACTGTGGGCCACCCAGTTCCATCCCGAGAAGTCCGGCGATGCGGGCGCGCGCCTGCTGCGAAACTGGATCGCCACGCTATAACCGGCGCGCCACCGCCTAGGGTGGGCGGGTGAGTTTTGTGCTGCTGCCCGCGGTCGACGTCGCCGGCGGCCGGACCGTCCGCCTCACCCGGGGCGAAGCCGGCACCGAAACCGTATACGGCGACCCAGTGGAGTCCGCCTTGGCGTGGCAAGCCGACGGAGCTGAATGGGTTCACTTGGTTGATCTCGATGCGGCCTTCGGTCGTGGCTCCAATGCCGACCTGCTGGCCGAGGTCGTCGGCCGGCTGGATATCGCGGTGGAGCTCTCGGGTGGTATCCGGGACGATGCGTCGCTGCAGCGAGCGCTGGCCACCGGATGCGCCCGGGTCAACTTGGGCACCGCCGCGGTGGAAAACCCGTCCTGGTGCCGCGCGGTGATCGCCGAGTACGGCGAGCGGATCGCGGTGGGGCTCGATGTGCGGATCATCGACGGCCGGCATGTTCTCGCCGCGCGCGGCTGGACGGCGTCCGGCGGCGACCTCTGGGAGGTGCTCGAGCGCCTGGAGGCCGACGGTTGCCCGCGCTACGTGGTCACCGACGTCACCAAGGACGGCACGCTGCGCGGCCCGAACCTGGAGCTGCTCAGCGCGGTGTGCGCCCGAACTGGCGCGCCGGTGATCGCCTCTGGCGGGGTCTCCGGTGCCGCCGACGTGGCCGCCCTGGCAGCGTTGGCTCCGGAAGGCGTGGAGGGCGCCATCATCGGTAA
>JBHELN010000418.1:0-6492 GCA_046263115.1 Pseudonocardiaceae bacterium
CCGCATCTCCAGGTCGGAGACGTCGAACTCCTGGCGGAAGCTGTGCCACCCGTCGATCACCAGGAACACATCACCGAACGGATCCTCAGGTAGCTCTCCCCGTTGCCGCCGGGCCCGGTACGCGGCCATCGAGTCGATGCCCAGCGCGCGGAACCGCTGCTCGCGGGTCACGAGCAAGCCACTGACCTCGGCGAGGATGCGCCAGACGACGTCAGGTTCCAGCCGTCCGGCCACCCCGCCGCTGTGCGGCAAGCCATCCAGCGACGCCAGCGTGCCGCCACCAAAGTCGATACAGAAGAACTGCACCTCCTCCGGGGTGTGGGTCAAGGCCAGCGACAGCAGCAGCGAGCGCAGCAGGGTGGACTTGCCTGATTGCGGGCCGCCGGTGACCACCGCGTGACCCGCGGCACCGGACAGGGTCGCCCAGAGCAGATCCCGGCGCTGCTCGTAGGGCTTGTCCACGATGCCGACCGGGACGGCGAGCCGGCCGTTGCCTAAGAATCCGACCGGGGACAGCCCGCGATCCTCGGTGACCGACAGCGGCGGTAGCAGCTGATCCAGCGAGGGCGACACGTCCAGCGGCGGTAGCCACACCTCGTGCGCCGGCGGGCCCTGCCCGGCCAGCTTGGTGACCACGACATCCAGCACGCTGGGTTCTGCGACGGTCGGCTCCGACTCGTGATGGATCACCGACGCAGGCGCCTCGGGTAGGTCGACGAAGTCGGGCACGAACAGCCGCGGCCGGCGGTCGGCGGACACCGGGATCTCCCTGGGCGCCGCGACGACCCGGCCGGCGCGGTAAGGACCGGAGACGTAGGCCGCCTTGAAACGCTCCATGGAGGCGGTGTCGAATTTGAGGTAGCCCGAGCCCGGCACCGGCGGTAGCTCATAGGCGTCGGGCACGCCCAGCACCGCCCGGGACTCCCCAGCGGAGAAGGTCTTGAGCCCGATCCGGTAGGACAGGTGGGATTCCAGGCCGCGCAGCTTGCCTTCCTCCAGGCGCTGTGAGGCCAGCAGCAGGTGCATCTGCAGCGAGCGGCCCAGCCGGCCGATCGCCACGAACAGGTCGATAAACTCCGGCCGCTGGGCCAGCAGCTCGGAGAACTCGTCGATCACGATGAACAACGCTGGCAACGGATCGAAGTCGGCGCCGTTGTCCCGGGCCTTCTCGTAGTCGGAGACTCCTGTGAAGTTGCCGGCGCTGCGCAGTAGCTCCTGGCGGCGGTTCATCTCCCCGGCCAACGCGTCCTGCATGCGGGTGACCTGGGTCAGGTCATCGGCCAGGTTTGTGATCACGGCGGCGACGTGCGGTGCACCCTCCATGCCCAGGAACGTCGCGCCGCCCTTGAAGTCGACCAGCACCAGGTTGAGCACTGCCGAGGAGTGGGTGGCGATCAAACCCAGCACCAGGGTGCGCAGGAACTCCGATTTACCGGACCCGGTGGCCCCCACACACAGACCGTGCGGCCCCATCCCACCCTGAGCGGCCTCCTTGATGTCCAGCTCCACGGGCTGGCCGAACTCGCCGAGCCCGATGGGTACCCGCAACCGATCCCGGATCGGGCGTGGTCGCCAGGCCTGGGCGACGTCGAAGGCATGCGGATCCTCGGGCAGGCCGAGCAGCCCGAGCAGGCCGGTGTTGCCCAGCAGCGGCTCATTGTCGCCCGGTGCGTCCGGAGCACCGAGGCGGTAGGGGGACAGTGCGCGGGCCACCGCCTCGGTCTCGATGACAGCGAGCGCGTCGGGAACTCCGAACAACTCGACACCGGTCGCGCCGCGGGCGCCGATCGCAGTCCCCTCGATGGCCAACTGGAGTCCGCGGCGGCTGGTCAGGGTACCCAGCGACGCCGAGAGGTCGAGCAGCGTGACCCCCGCCAGGCCTTCCTCCAAGATGATCTGCTCGGCTCCGCTGACCTCCCCGCCGTCGATGACGATCAGCACGTGCGGCTCGTCGGCGGGCAGCGGGGCGTTGCGGGCGAAGCGAGGACGCTCCCGGAGCTGCTCGCGGAGCAGTTCCTCGATGTGGGCCAGCGCCGACGCCATCATCCGCACCGGCCCGGCCCCGTCGACCCGGGTCGGGTGCTGCACGTGCGGCAGCCACTTCGCCCATTCCCAATCCACCTTCGCCCGCCCGGCGGTGACTACCGCAATCAGCAGATCATCAGGAGCGTGGAAGGTGGCCAGCTGGACCACCATCGCTCGCGCCAACCCACGCGAGGCGACAGGATCTCCGGAGATCCCGATCGCGGCGAACCCGCGAATCGAGATGGCGATCGGCAGCTCGGGCACGATGGAGTGAGCCCGGGCGAACTGCCGCAAGGCCAGCGTGGTGATCGGTTCCAGCTCATCCACCGGGCCGGTCTGCGGTGGTACCAGCCGGGTGGCCAGCCGCTGCGAGCCCCGGCAGATCCGGACGTGACAGAAGTCGACATCGCTGCTGCGGCGTTCCCAGATCCGCCGGCTGGCTGCGATCGACCACAGCGCGGCAGGATCGGGATGGCTCCATTCCAGCGCTGCGCGTTGCTCCTGCGCGGCCTCCCGGGCCCGCTCCCGCATCTGACCGAGGTAGCGCAGGTAGTCCTTGCGATCCTCGTTCATCTCGGCCTTGGCCTGGCCGGCCCCGCGGCCACCGGCGAACATGCCGACGGTCGAGAGCACCATCATGATCGGGAACATCAGGAACAACGGGTTGTTCTTGTCCTGCCCCGGGGTCAGGAAGACGTAGGCCACCATGCCCAGGACGGCCACGATCATCACAACCGGCATGGTCTTCTGAATGACGCTGCCGGGGATCACCCTGGGCACCTCTGGCGGCGGCTCCAGATGAACCTCGCCACCGGGCATCTTCGGCGCGGCCAGCCGAGGTAATCGCCGCAACTGCACCGTGCTCATGCAGCTCACCTCCGGATCCACCCAACGCGCGCAGAGGCCGGCGACCCTATCGGTGGTCCCCCGGACACCTGCGCGCTCCCGGGCCCGTCGCTGCCCTGCTGCCGCGCGCCAAGGCCGGCACACGCCGATCCTTACAGCTGCGTCACACCGCTGTCGCCGAGTTCGATCCCAGCGCTGTTTCATCACGGTTCGGCAGCCACCATGTCGAACTCGGCGACAGTGCGCTGCCGACACCGGAGGCACCTGCCTCCAAGATCGCTGTTCCGGGGGCGCCATGAGGCTGTTGGCTAATTACGCGGTGAACTCGACACCACCGACGTGGCCGCGCCATACGCGTGTCGGTCACGTCGAGTTCACGGCGCGCCAGCCGATTCGGCAATCGAGCCACTGACCGTCGACTGGCAGCCTCTCGGCGACGACAAGCCGGCGCCGGGCCGATCAGCGAGCCGCCCGGCCGCGGCATCGCACCCGAAGCGTGCAGCTGTCATCGCAGGTAGCGGCACCGATGCGACCACTCGACACCGAGCGACCCCCTCAAGCACCGGGCGCTGAGCGCAGGGATACTCCCCGGACTACAGCGCCGCACCCGCGGGCGAGCGAGGAGTACAGCTGGTGCCGACCCATGTCAACGGAGCCCCACCTTCCAGCGCTAGATCAGTGGTGCAACCGTCTGGTGCTGGATCGACGGTTCCACCGTCTGGTGCCGGATCGACGGTTCCACCGTCGGCGGGCTTCAGCAGGGTGACGGTCGTGGCCCCTCGCACCCGCATCGACCTGGCGCTGCCCTCCGATATCGCGGTGGCCAACCTGCTGCCGATGCTGCTCACGATGGCCGGCGAGTCCAGCCCGGACGGGGGTAGCAAGCACGGTGGCTGGTGCCTGGCCAAGCTCGGCGGTGACGCGCTCGATCCGGGCCGTTCGCTCAGCTCGCTGGGCGTGCTCGATGGCGACCTGTTGCAGATCCGGCGGCGCAATGACAACCCGCCGCTTCCACTGTTCGACGACGTGGTGGAGGCGATTGCCGAGGCCACCCCGGGCAGCTACCGGCCATGGACCGAGCACACCGCCCGCACGCTCGGTCTGATCGCGGCCGGATTGGCGTTGCTGGCCGGCGCCGCCGGACTGCTCAGAGCGGGGACGCTGGCCGGAGCCGGACTTGGCGTCGGCGCCCTCGGAGGCGTGACCGCGGTGGTCGCGCTGATCGCCAGCGTGGTCACCGCCCGGGTATACGGCGAGACCAGCGCAGGGGTGGTCGTGGCGGCCGGAAGCCTGCCGCTGGGCTTCGTCAGCGGGCTCTACATCGTGCCCGGCAGCGGCGTTCACTCGGAGAACCTTCTGCTGGCCTGCACGTTGACCCTGGTGCTGGCCGCCGCATCGATCGCGATGCTCGGCGCGGGCATCACGCCGTTCGTCGCCAGCGCCACCGCCGCCGCGTTCGGTGCACTGACCTTTCTCTGCGCCAGCCTGGTTCACCGACCTGCCGCGGGCATCGCAGCAGCAGCAGCGGCACTGGCGCTCGGCGCCATCTCTGCTTTACCCAGGCTGACTATCCACCTGTCCCGGCTGCCCATGCCGCAGGTCCCCGGTAACGCCAAAGATCTGCGGGAGGACCCTGGGCTCCCGGACTATGCGGCGATCGAGCGCCGGGTGGGACGGGCGCACGAGTACCTGACTGGCATGATCATCGGATCCGCTCTGGTAGCCGCGATCGGCGCAGTACTGGCCGCGGCCGGCGGTGTGGTGGGAATCGTGCTGGGCGCTGTCGTCGCCGCTGTGCTGCTGCTGCGGGCCCGGTCCTACGCCAACGGAAACCAGGCCATCGCCCTGCTGGTCAGCGGGATCGTCGCGGTAGGTGGCCTGATGGCCGGTTTGCTGGCGACGGCCACGCAGCCCGGCGTGCTGCTGGCCGGTTTCGCCGGCCTGCTCGTTCTCGCAACGGTCGCGCTGGTCACCGGCGTAGTGGTGCCCCGCCGCCGGTTCTCTCCGGTGCTGCGCCGCTCGGTGGATGTGGTGGAAGCGGTTCTCATCGCATCGGTGCTGCCGCTGGCCTTGGGTGTGCTGGACCTCTACCGCACCGTCCGGGCACTGTGAGGGCGCTGGGTCAGCGCCGGCACTCGCTGGTAGCCCTTGCGGCGACGGTCTTGTGCCTGGCCGGACCGGCGTGGCCGGCGGCCGCGCAACCGAACGTCCGCCCGCCCGGCGTACCACCTGCTGCGGACATGGCGGCGCTGCCCAGTCCCGCCAGCGTGAGCGCCATGCCTTATGTCGTGGACAACGCAGCTACCCGGCAGATCGGGCCGGTCGAACAACAGGCGCCCTGTCAGCAGCAAGCCTCGGACAGCGGGAAGAACCTTGCGGTAGAGCCGCCGGCGCAACGTCAGCTGCGGATCCTGCAGGCTCAGCGGTTGGCGACCGGGCACGGCCAGCGAGTGGCGGTGATCGACAGCGGCGTGCAGCCGCACCCCCGACTGCTCGGCAGGTTGATCGACGGCGGAGATTACATCGAGCACCGCGGGGGCCTGTTCGACTGCGACGGTCACGGGACCGCGGTAGCCGGGCTCATCGCCGCGGCGCCCGGCGCGGGCGCCCAATTCGTCGGAGTCGCCCCCGACGCTCAGATCCTGGCCATCCGCCAAGCCAGCACCTTCTATGCGGTGCCGCTACGCCAGCTGGACACGGGTGAGCAGAGCCGCAGTCCGATGGCGGGAGACACCGTGAGCATGGCGCGGGCCGTGATGCGCGCGGTGCAGCTCGGCGCAACAGTGATCAACATCTCGGAAGCCGCGTGTTTCCCGGCCGAGCCGGACCAGGTCAACGCGCCGGACTTGGAAGCCGCGGTGCACTATGCGGTAGAACACAACGCTGTCGTGGTGGTAGCTGCAGCCAACACCAGCGGCAGCTGCAAGCAGAACAGCCCCGGCAGGGTCACCACGATCTCCTCGCCCGGCTGGTTCGACAATGACGTGCTCACTGTCGCCGCAACCAACGACGACGGCCAGCCGGCAGATTTCTCGATCCACGGACCCTGGGTCGATGTGGCCGCCCCCGGCACCGATGCGGTATCCCTGGCTGCCGGGCACCCCGGGTTGACCAGCGAGCTCGTCGATGCCCACGGCCAGCTGCGCCCGCTCGACGGCACCAGCTTCGCCGCGCCCTATGTCGCCGGACTCGCCGCGCTGGTCCGGGAACGCTTCCCGCATCTCAACGCGCGCCAGGTGATGCGCCGGATCGAGCAGACCGCGCAGCACACCACCGGTCCCCGCAGGCGCAGCGAGGACCTGGGCTACGGGGTGATCGACCCAGTCGCCGCGCTCACCGCGGTACTGCCCGGGGAACCCGGCTCCGCCCGGGGACCGGCACACCCCGCAAAGTTGTCCGGATTCCAGCCTCCGCCGCCGGACAACACCCTGCCACGCACCGTCGCACTCACCGGCTCAGCCGCCGCCGTCGTCCTGCTGGGACTGACCCTGTTGGTCGTGCAGATTCTCAAACGGCACCAGGGCCGGAGACCAGGGTAACGATCAAGGCGCCGGCCGGCGCGGCGGCACTGGTCGGATGGATCTTGTTGAAGGCGAAGAAGGTCACCAACATCAACGCCGC
>JBHELN010000419.1:0-2584 GCA_046263115.1 Pseudonocardiaceae bacterium
GCGCCGCGATGGTGCGGTAGTTGCGGGCCGCGACGTCACCTGAGCCCTGCGGCTCGGTGATCTCCGGGTTGTGCAGCTCGGTGGCGTAGTCGTCGACTCCTAGCATCTTCGCGCCGATCGCCTCCAGCGGCCGCACCGCCAAATCGTGCAGGATCTGCGCTCCGGAGCCGCCTGAGGACACCCGATGGCGCCCGACGGCGTCGAGCCTGATCCGGGGCGAGACCCCATCGTCGGCGGTGATCAGCACCGCGGCGCCGCCGAGCACGTCCTCCAGCACCGGCAGGCCGTGACGCAGGTGCCCCTCGAACTTCATCCCGAGCTTGGGTTGCGAGCCGCCGGCAACGACAACGACCTGCTCGAACACCCCGGCCACCACCAGGCTGGCGGCGATCACCAAGGCGGGAATCGGCGCGGCGCAGAAGTTCTTGACGTCCGCACCGGACGACTCGCTCAAGCCGGCGACCGACGCGATCGTCTTGCCCATGTTGCCCCCGCCACGCTGGTAGCGGTCGCCGACGGCTTCCTCGGAGCAGGAGATCGTGTAGCCGATTCCCAACGGGTCAACGCCATGATCGTGCAGCAGGTGCAGCAGCGCCAAGGTGCCGGTGGCCTTGCACGCCAGATTTTCCAGCAGCACGTGCGCGGCCAACGACTCATCTTCGGCGTGCGCGCCGCGCAGCGCGCCGACGACTGTGTCGGGCGCCAAATGCACGGGCAGAGCGCCACCGGCGAGCGCAGCGGTGACATCGCCGGCGGCCGCGGAGATCCGGCCCAAGTCGAGATGCGACGACAGCGGATGCGAAGCCAGCCGTTTGGCCGCCCGCTCGGCCACTTCGGAGGTCAACACCAGCAGGTCGAACTCGTCGACCGCGGCCATCAGCCCGAGGAATTCCTCCTCCGGCATCAGTTCTCCGAACGGCGCGAACCGTTGCCCGCCCGCCCACGCTGTGCCGACCCACGGCCGGCCCGGTAACTCCCGCGGATGGCAGGCGCCTAAAAACGCCTGGTGCGGGGGGTAGCCGACGGCATCGTCGAAGCTGCGCAGGCTGCTCACGAACTGTGACGTCAGCTCGGCGTCTGTGGGGAGCATCCGCATCGGCTTGGAGCCATGCCGAGCCAGTCCCGGTGTGTGCGCCAGCACCAGACTGGCTGCTCGGACTACCGCTGCCTCAGGCATTGACGACACCGACCTCGAAGATCGTTGGATGCTCGACAGCGGTGGCCACCGCGTCGAGCGCACGCTGCACCAGCTGCCGCCGCCACTGTTGCTCGGCGGCCGGTGGCAGGTTCGGATCGCCGGACGGGTAGGGGATACCGCGGCCCGGCACGATGCGCGGCGCGCCCACCTGCTCGGCGATCGTCACCAGGTTGGTGATCAGAGCGGTGGGGATGCCGGCCCGTTCCAACTCCTTGGCAAGCGTTGACCCGCAACGCGTTCCTGTTCCTCAAGTGGCGGTCAGGATCGCGGCTTGCACGCCGGCCTTGCGCAGCTCCGCGGCCCACTCGACGCCGAAACGCCGCGCGGTGGCCACCGGGGTGCCATTGCCGACCGTGACCAGGAACTCGTCGTGCAGCCGGCCGATCGCGCCTTCGCGTTCCAAGGTGCGCGCGGCGTCCAGGGGCACCAGTCGGTTGGGGTCGGCGTTGGCCGCAGTGGTGGCGAACCCACCGGCGACCGACTCCCACACTCCGGACGCGAGTGTGTCGGCGCCCTCGATCTGGTAACGCAACCAGCGGGTGGCGCGGGCGGATTCGAGGCGGTCCGGGTTACCGGCCGGCACCACCGCGCCCTCGGTGACCAGCGCGACGGTCACGCTGGCCGCTTTGTCGATCGGCGCCGCGGGATCGACCGCGCCGAAGCCCCCCACGGGGACCTCGGTGGCCTCCCGATCACCACCCAGCCGGCGCAGTACAAGCTGCACCGCCCGGGCTGCGGAGCGCTGGTCGACCAGCTGGCCGATCCGGGCAGCCTGGGTGACGAGGCCGTCAGCCGCGGTCAGCGGCTCTCCAGCGGCCAGCTTCGCGACGGCAGCAGCCAGGCGCTGCACGCTGGGCCGCATTTCCCGGGCAGTAGCACCCGCGGCGATTACTGGAGCCTTACCCGCATCAGAGATGCCCGGGTTGTCTGGATGCATTGAGGCTAACGCTGGCAAAGCCTCCGCATGCGCGGCCGTGACCAGCCGGGCACAGGCCAGCCCGTAGCGACCGCTGCCGAAGGCCGGACCAGCGACCAGTAGTTCGGCACCGGCGCCGCGTGCCATCTCCAGGAGTTCCTGCGCGGCAGCAGGGTTGGAGGCCGCATGATTATCACCACACACGATCGTGGCCACAATCTGGTGCTCGTCACCGAGCAACTGGGACAGCAACCGCCCGGGGCCAACCGTCCCGTCGAGTTTTCGAGGGCCGATGCCTGCCGAGTCCTCGCCTCCGAGCCCGGCATAGAACTGGTTGACATAGTGCACGACGCGCATCAGGCGGTATCTCCAAACTGCTGATCGACCAACTGTTGTCCGACCGGCTGCTGCTCCGGCCGGCAGGTCAGCCGCCCCGCGCCCAGGGGGCTCAGGGCGGACAGGATCGCGGC
>JBHELN010000420.1:0-4074 GCA_046263115.1 Pseudonocardiaceae bacterium
CGGCCGCGGTAGCCGGCCAACGCGCCGAGTGCCACGCCGAGCACCAACGACAGCGCCACAGTGCTCACCGCAACGATCATTGCCAGGCGCACTCCGTAGACGAGCTCGGAGAATAAGTCTCGGCCCAGGACGTCGGTGCCCAGCCAGTGCTCGGCGCTCGGTGGCGCAGTGGCGTTGAGCAGATTTTGCTCGAACGCGGCGTAGGGCGTGACGTAGTCGCCCACGATCGCGGTGATTACCAGGACGACCACCACAACCAGGCCCACCATCGCCAGTTTGTTGCGGCGGTAGCGAGCCCAGATGTCGCGCAGTTGGCTCGATCGGCTCATGTTGTGCTAGTCCAGTCGGATCCGGGGATCGAGGTAGGCGTACAGGATGTCCACGAGCAAGCTGAGCAGCACGAAGACCACCACGCTTACCACCACCACCGCCATGATCACCGGAGCGTTGTTGGCCTGGATCGCCCGGGCCAGCAGGTAACCGATCCCGTTGTACTGAAAGATCGTCTCGGTGATGATCGCGCCGCCCATCAATACGCCCAAAGAGATGCCGACGTAGGTAACGACGGGGATCATCGAGTTGCGCATCGCATGCTTGCCTATCACCACTCGCTCGGGCAGGCCCTTGCTGCGTGCGGTGCGGATGTAGTCGGAGCGCAGGACCTCCAGCATCGAGCCGCGCATCAGCCGGGCGATGAAGGCGGCGTCGATGATTGCCAGGGTGAACGCAGGCAGCAGCACCTCGTGCCACCACGGCACCTGCACTGTGAAGCTTCGAGGTACCGCCGGGAAGACCCAGATCCCGGAGACGTAGCCCGCCAGCACCAAGCCGATGACGAAGGTCGGTACTCCGATCGCCAGGGTGGACGCCACGGTGACCAGCACGTCGGTGAAGGAGTAGCGCTTGACTGCCGCGATCACCCCGGCGATCACGCCGATCAGCACGTCCAGGGCGATCGCCACCAGTGCAAGCCGAATCGTGTTCGGTAGCGTCTCGGCCAGCATCGAGCTCACCGGGCGGCGCTGGTCGAAGTCCACCCCGAAGTCCAGATGCACCAGATTGCCCAGGTACGTCAGATACTGCACCGGTAGCGGCTTATCCAAGCCGAACTTGGCTCGGTCGATCGCCTGGACCTCCGGTGGGACGACCTTCTCACCGGTTGAGGCGAACGGATCGCCCAACGCAAAGGTGGCCAGGAAGATCGCCAGCGTAGCGACCAGCAGCACCAGCACCGCTTGCGCGATCCGCCGAGCGACAAACCGGGTCATCGCAGGGTGATCTCGGCCAGGGTGGGCTCCTCGGCGAAGTCGAGGTACACGTTGCCGAACTTCGAGGTGTTCGCCAGCCGGAACTGCTGGCGGAACCACAACGGGATCTCCGCCAGGTCCTGGCCGATCGCGAGCTGCTCGGCCTGCTGGTAGAGCCCGATGCGCTGGGCCTTGTCCCGGGTGGCGGCGGCTTGGGCGAGCAGCTGATCAAACCGTGGATTGCTGTAGCGGCCGCGGTTGTCCCCGGTGGCCGGCTGACTCGGGCTGGTCGCGCCGATCGCGGCAGTGGACAGCAACGGCTGAAGGAAGTTACCCGGCGTGGGGTAGTCAGCGCCCCAGGCCGCCCGGAAGATCCCGCTGGCGCGGGGCTGCTGCTCATTGTTCAGCAGGTCGGTGAACGGCACTCCGCTGTAGTTCACGTTCAGCCCGAGATTCCGCTTCAACTGCTGGGTCACGGCCGCGGTCCACTCCTCGTGCCCGCCGCCGGTGTTGAATTGGAAGTTGACGGTGCTGCCCGGGGTCAACCCGGCCTGCTGGGCGAGCTTCTTGGCCTCGTCCGGGTCGTACCGGCAGGCAGTGCACACGCCGGACTGGTAGGCATCCGGCAACGCTGGGGGGACGAAGGCGTCGGCCGGTACCTGAGAACCCTGGAACACGCCACGGGCGATCGCTACCCGGTCGATCGCCTCCGAGATGGCCTTGCGGGCCGCCGCGCTGTTCAGCGGCGGCGTGGTCACCATCGGCAGCAGATAGTTGATGCCGGCGGTCTTCTTGGAGATCCACTCACCGCGCGGCTGGTAGGTCGCGCGGGCCTGAGACAGCAGCGGCGTGGGCAGCCGGGCCCAGTCGAAGGTGCCGTTGTTGAACCCGTCGTACTCGGCCTGCACGCCGCCCTGCGACGGCAGGATGGTGATGTCGACCTCATCGAGGTTCGCCCTGGGCCCGGCGGCGTAGCCGTCGAACCGCTTGAGCCGGATGCCCCGGTCGTGCTGCCACGGGCCTTCCATCATGAACGGCCCGTTGCCGATCGGCTGGTCGTTGTAGGCCTTGTTGTCCGCCGGGCCGGCGACCGTGGGTACCGGGGAGAAAACCGTCTTGTAGGTGCGCAGGTAAAACTCGCAGTCCGAATGAGCGAGGGCGACCACGAGCCGGTCCGGTGCGGTTGCGTCGACGCCGGGCATGTGGTCCGCGGTGCCGGTCTGCATCGCGTCGAAGCCTTGAATCTCGTTCAGGTGGTAGGCGACCTCGGATGCCGCGCTGCGTGCGGCCGCGCGTTCCCACCCGCGCTTGAAAGCCGCCGAGTCCACCGGTTCACCGTTGTGGAACGTGGTGCCGTGCTTGAGGGTGAAGGTCCACTGTGAGCAGTCTGCGTTGGACGTCCAGCTGGTCGCCACGCCAGGGCTGACCGATCCGTCCGGGTTGACGTTGATCAGCTCGGTGAACACGTTCTCGGTGACCAGGTTGCCCTCGGACTCCTGCGAGTTGTACGGGTCGATCGCCACCGGCTCGACGATGCCGAGCCGGAACACCCCGCCGGACTTGCCCGGCACCTGTGGTGGCGGAGGGGTCTCGGAAAACCCGACCAAGGGCACGCCGCCGTTCTGAGTGCCCACGTTAGGACGCTTCGCACAGCCGGCAGGCATCAGCGACAACAAGGCGGCCAACGTGAGAACCGTTCCAGTCCGGATCTTCCGTATCAAGGGCACCGCCTCTTCACCTCGCGCTCGCGCATCGTAGCTGCTCGGCGGCTCTCTCTGGACGGTCGGGGATGCGCAAGTTGGGTAACCATGCCGTACGGCGGCTTGCTAGTGAACGGCTTTCGGCATCGCGTATCGAGCTGCGGTGCGGTGGGCCGATCGAGGCTGGCATCCCTGGCCCGGCTGAGCGCCGTGACCGCCCACCACGTTGCCCTGGGCACGGCTGTCGTCGGCTGCCGGTGGAGGGCAGTTCTTACCCCCGTGTGGAGGTGCGTGCCGTGCGTGGGCTACCGGTGGAAGGGCTGCTCGCGGTCCTGCTAGCGGCGGTGCCGGTGGCTCGCCACGCAACCTTGGTCCGGTGCTGGATTCGGCCCGCCGGGTGGCATTCCCCGAGCCGACCTTATCGGTCTCGACCACCCCGCGCCCCGACTGGCTGGGTGTTCGACCGCGCAACTCTGCAGCACCCGGCACCTCACCCCTTGGGTGGTGCCTGCCCGGGGCACCAGCGTCGGCCGGCTCGAACCAGGACCAAGCTGGTGGCAGGTTAGAGGCTGCTTCCAGTGCCTGACCGGACGACGCCAGCGTACGGGGTGCATCGTCCGCAGGGCCGTGTTTGCCAGGCTTATCGACCCGCGGCAGGTCATCCTCGCTGGGCGGGACTTCGGCGTTGATGCGTTCGCCACGCAGCTGGTCATAAGTTGGCGTCTGGCTCACCCCTCGCACCGTAGGCGGGGCTCGACAGCGGGGACATCCACAACGTGTGGACAGTGGATGTGAACTGTGTACGGCACGTGGGCAAGCTGTGCGGATTATGTGGATGGAGCCGCAAAAGCTGAGGATCCGCCGGCTCACGGAAGTAACTGCTAACCGTACGGGTGGGCCGATAAACCAGCTCAGTGCCGATTAGTAATCAACGGGTCGGACAGATGCCCTCTTTGGGGCATGTCTTTCACGACCGGGGTCGTTGGAGCGCTTTCACCAGTCACGCTGTCGGAAGCCGAGGTGGACGGCTGGCAGTTCCTACCAGGTCTGTCACACCGCAGCGGGCGTCACGCGGTCGTGCGTGATGGGCCTGGAAGATGACCGCTCGGAGTTGGCCCGTGCTCGAC
>JBHELN010000421.1:0-17582 GCA_046263115.1 Pseudonocardiaceae bacterium
GCTGGTCAGCCCCGGTCGGCCGTATTTCTGCGCCGAACCTCCGGGCGCGTACTTGCGGCTGTCGTTTGCTACCGTCCGCGACGTCGGCGAGCTGCGGCAAGGAGTTCACCGGCTGGCCAAGGCGCTGCGCTGCTGAACCAGATACTGCGCCCCGGCAGCGCGGGACCCTGCCATTGCCAAGCGTGCGACACGGTCGGGCACCCCGCAGGCCGCATCCCGGGTAGGTTCTCCCCCGATGGTGATCGATGCGCGTGCTGCGACTGGCTTCACCGCAGCCGAGGACTACCAACGCGGTCGGCCCGAGTAGCCGGCGCGCCGTCTGCACTGGGGAGGTCGTCATGACGTCAGCGGCAGAGCAGTCAGGTAGGGCGGGGACGCCGCAGCGAATCGCCCGCAAGCAGGAAAATCAGGACAAGAGCAGGCTGCTGCCGGTGCTCGCGGTGGAGCGGGCACTGCGCGCGGTGCTGCTGGCAGCGGTCGGCCTCATCCTGGTCACTCATACGCACACCGACTGGACGGATCTCGCACGGCGATTCGCCGAGCAGGTCGGCCTCGACCCCAGCCGCAACGAGACCGGTCGGCTGATCTCGAGGCTAAGCGGGTTCGGCTCGCGGCAGGCGCAGCGCGACGGCGTGATCGCTCTCGGATATGGGCTGTTGGAGGCGGTGGAGGGCTATGGCCTGTTCCGGCGTCGGGAATGGGGCGAGTACCTCACTGTGGTTTCGACGGCATTGTTGCTCATCCCCGAGGTTCAGGAGCTGCTCAAGCATCCCACCGGGCTGAAGATCGGTGGCCTGGTGCTCAACGTGGTGATTGTCATCTACCTGGTGGTCCGGTTATTTCGGCGCCGGCGCACCTAGCACTAAGCCAGTGTCCGAATCGTCAAACAGGCAGGTGAGAGCCATCGAGTAGGGCGGCGACGTGCTGTGGTGGTGCTGCGGCGCCGAACAGCGCTCCCACCGCCCAGTTCGCACCGATCCACGGCCAGCACGCGGCTTGCTCGGCGCTGTCCACCGGGTAGGCGACCACGTCGACGCCGGCTCCTCGAACGATGTGCACCTCGGCCTGTGCCGCCTGGGACAAGATCCGCGACGGGTCGTCGGCCACTTGCCGGGATATCGGCCCGGCGATGCGCACCGTGCACACCGGTAGGTCTGCCACGCAGCGCAACCCGCCGATGCCACCGCCGAAATCGTAGAGGCCGGCGCGCAGGCCGAGCTCGGTGACAACCCGCAGATTGTCCTCGGCTTGTGCGCCGCCATCGTCGGCGAGTTCGCCGTCAACATTGCGGATCGCGGACACCGGCGCCCGGATCTCCAGCTGGGCTGGCGGCAGGCCAGTCTCGGCGAGCACCGACCGGATCTTGGCGACCAAGTCGGGGTCCTGCGCCTGGGCCGGCATGAGGTTGACCATCACCGGGGACACCGTGTCGCCGAAGCGCTGGCGCCACGACATGGCCTGCTCAGCAGCGCTGCGCAGGAGCCACTGACCGAGCTCATGCACGACACCGGTCCGCTCTGCGGCGCGCCTGCACTGATCGTCGGTCAGCACGCCGAGTTCTGGGTGCTGCCAGCACAGTGTCGCCTCGATGCCCACCAGCCGTTGGTCGGCGAGGGTGACTACCGGCTGGTAGGTCGCCAGCAGCTGGCCGGTCTCCAGGGCGCCCGGCATCGCCGCGGCGAGGTGAAGCTTTGCCTGGTAGGCGGCATCACGGTCCGGGTCGAACAGCGCCCACTGCCGCTTATTGTGTCCGCGGATCCGGCGCAGCGTGGTGCTGGCGGCGCGCATCAGCTCATCAGGCGAGAACTGACCGGCTCGACACTGCACGACCCCGATAGTCGCGGTGAGAGCCACCCCGGTGTCGTCGATGTAGAACGGCTCGGCCAGCTCGGTGTTGGTCGTCTCGATCAGGACGCCGATGTCGAGAGGCGCATCACCGGGTTCGATCAGGATGGCGAATTCGTCGGCGCTCAGCCGAGCCACCATCGCCGGCCGATCTGCAACCACCCCGGTTAGTCGGCGAGCGACCACATTCAGCGCGAAGTCGCCGGCGGGTCGCCCGAGGCCATCATTGACGGTGGAAAAGCCGTCCAGATCAAGGTGTAGGAGCGTGACCACCGCCGAGGGCGCCAGCCGGGCCAGCACCTCTTCCAGGTGAGTGATGAAGTACTGCCGGTTCGGCAGATCGGTCTGCAGGTCGTGCAGTATCTGGTGCTGCAGCCGCTGTTCGAGCAGCTGCTGGTTGGTGATGTCCTCGACCATCGTCACCACGCGGCGAGGCGACTGGTCGGCGTCGCGCAGCACCACCCCGTCCAAGTAGGCCCATACCGTCTCATCGTCTACTCGGCGCAAGGCAACACGGACCCGCAATCGCGGATCCCCACCGGCCACCACGCCTCGGTGATGTTCCTCCGCGATCGGCCGATCTGCCGGCGAGAACAACTCGGTCACATCGCGTCCGACCAGCTCGCCGGGGCAATAGCCGAGAATATCGTCCAGCGACCGGTTGGTTTGGATGATCCGCCCGCCGGGCTCACTGATCGCTATTCCCACCGGCGACGCGTCGAACACCTCCCGGAACCGAGCTTCGCTGGCTCGCAGGTTGCGCTCGACGTCTTGCCATGCCAGTGACAGTGCTCGAGTGACCTCTCTTTCCTGGTCGAGGACCTGGTTTCGCAGCGCCCACGTGTACCCGGACGCCAACGCGGCAAGCAGCTCGATGATCCGACCACACGGTGGGTGTGCGTCCGTCTCGCCTGGGACGGCCGGCAGCGCGTTGCCCAGCACGTCGAAGGTCCGCGACAAACTCTGGGTGCCGGTGAATCCGTCCGCGACTAGCCGCGCGCCTACGTCGTACGCGGCACCCGTGTCGACCGAGGGGTTGGACATCGCGGCTACCAACCGCTGCGTCAAATCTTCGAGGTGGTCCACGACTTCAGCGGCCGGCATCGGTACCGAGCAGGTGTCGGCGAGAACGCGGGCCCACTTCCGGGCAACCGCAGATGGCGACGGGGAGCTGCGGCCCCGGTCACCATGGTTGCCTGTGTGGTCCTGTCTCACTTTTCGCGCCCACCGTCAACGGACCGCAGGTGGTACGTACTGCGGTACGTACACCCTAGCGCCGGATGCCCTTCTCAATTTCGCCGCCATTGGAATGAAGCATAGGCGAGCCTTGTGACACCAGGTAAGCGAAGTCACACTCAGGGTTCCGCAGTCAGAGTGAGCCAGAGTGCTCCAGCAGGGGGTAGGCGCAGCACTGCCGAGTACGGCCGGCCATGCCAGGGCGTCTCGTCGGCGACTACTTCGCCAAGATTTCCCACGCCGGAGCCACCGTAGTTCTCGGCGTCCGTGTTGAGCGCTTCGCGCCATCGTCCCGGTCTGGGCAGACCGACTCGGTAGCCCTCGTGTGGCTTGCCGGCGAAGTTCACCACGCAGGCCAGCACCGAGTGGTCGTCTCCCCAGCGTAGGAAGCTCAGCACGTTGCCCCAGGCGTCGTTGGCGTCGATCCACTCGAAACCGGCGGGATCGGTGTCCTGGCTGTACAGCGCACGATGGGAGCGGTAGATGGCGTTGAGATCGCCGACTAGTTGCAGCAGGCCGCCGTGCAGCGGATGGTAGCGCAGGTTCCAATCCAGCGACCGGCTCTCCGACCATTCAGCGGGTTGCCCCAACTCGTCACCCATGAAAAGCAGCTGTTTGCCGGGGTGGGCCCACATGTACGCCAGCAGGCAGCGCAGATTAGCGGCCTTGTTCCAGTCATCGCCGGGCATCCGAGTCCACAATGAACCCTTACCGTGTACCACTTCATCGTGCGACAGCGGCAGCACGAAATTCTCGCTCCAGGCGTACATCAGCGAGAATGTCACTAGGTTGTGGTGGTAGGTGCGGTGCACCGGATCGTGGCCCGCATAGGCGAGGGTGTCGTGCATCCAGCCCATGTTCCATTTGAAGCCGAATCCCAGGCCACCCACATGGGTTGGGCGGGTGACACCGGGCCATGCCGTGGATTCCTCGGCAACCGTGATGACCCCGGGGTGGCGCTTGTAGACGGTCGCATTCATCTCCTGCAGGAAGGCCACCGCATCCAGATTCTCCCGGCCGCCGTAAACGTTGGGCGACCATTCTCCCGGTTGGCGTGAGTAGTCCAGATAGAGCATCGAGGCCACCGCGTCCACCCGCAGCCCATCGAGGTGGAACTCCTCCAGCCAGTACAGCGCGTTGGCGACCAGGAAATTACGAACCTCATTGCGCCCGTAGTCGAAAATCAGCGTTCCCCAGTCCGGATGCGCGGCGCGCAGCGGATCGGAGTGTTCATAGCAGGGCGCGCCGTCGAAGCGAGCCAATGCCCACTCGTCGCGGGGGAAATGCGCGGGAACCCAGTCCATGAGCACCCCGATCCCGGCCGCATGCAGAGTGTCGACGAAATAGCGAAAATCGTCGGGAGAGCCGTACCGCGACGTCGGCGCGTAGTAGGAAGTGACCTGGTAGCCCCAGGAACCGCCGAAGGGATGCTCGGACACCGGCAGCAACTCGACGTGGGTGAACCCGGTGGTCTGGAGATAGTCGACGAGCTGGTGAGCGAGTTCCCGGTATCCCAGACCCTGCCGCCATGATCCTAGGTGGACTTCATAGACGCTCATCGGCTTGCTGCCCGGCTGGCCCTGAGCCCGCTCGGCGAGCCACTGGGCGTCGTTCCACTCGTGAGTCGCTGGACCGGTGACCACCGAGGCCGTGCTCGGCGGCACCTCGGTGCCGCGGGCCATCGGGTCGGCCTTCTCGTGCCAGCTCCCATCGGGACCCAGCAGGCGGAACTTGTAGCGGGTTCCGGCGCCGACGCCAGGCAGGAAGATCTCCCATACCCCCGACGAGCCGAGCGAGCGCAGCGGCGTGGCCATCCCCGACCAACCGTCGAAATCTCCGCATACCCGAACTCCCTGGGCGTGCGGCGCCCACACTGCGAACGAGGTGCCCACGACCAGGCCTCCCGGCGTCGGATAGGTCCGCACGTGCGCTCCGAGCACCTCCCACAGCCGCTCGTGGCGGCCTTCCCGGATGAGATGCAAGTCGACTTCACCCAGCGTAGGCAGCCAGCGGTACGGATCGTCGGTGATCTCGGTGTAGTCGCCGTAGCGCACCCGCAGCCGGTAGTCGCCGCTGCTGTGGGTCATACCGTGGAAAAACCCGCCGGCGAGGTGCTCCAGTGGGTACTCATCGTCATCGGTGAGCACCGTCACTTCGTCGGCCTCCGGGCGCAGCACCCGCACCGCGGTGCCGTCAGCGTGCGGATGTGCCCCGAGAATGGCATGCGGATCATGATGTTCGCCGGCCAGCAGCCGGTGTAGCTCCTCGGCCGGTGGCGCCGAAGTGGCGCGGTCTGCCGCCTGCACGGTCACGTCCTCCCTGGGTTCGTCTCACACATCAGTGTGTCGGCTCTCGGCAAGAACTGCTGAGTGGGGCAACCCGGACGGGTGGCCCGGGACCGTGCTCGGGTCGCGAGTTCGACAACGGGGTTCCCCAGCAATCGCCTCACAACCCTCCTGTCGAACTCGGCGACCCGAGGCGGCTCGGTGCGTAACGCCGAGCTAGATGGTCAGGCGGGCTATGGCGGCCAGCGGGATCGGTAGCCAGGCGGGGCGGTTGGCGTGTTCGTAAGCGACCTCGTAGACGGACTTGTCCAGCTCGAATGCCCGCAGCAGGACACCGTACTTGCGGGGGTCCGGCGCGGCTTGTGCGTAGCCGTCGCAGAAGGCGTCCTGGTTGCGGGTGGTCCAGGCCAGTGCCGCCGCGGCGCGCTGCGCGGGGTCGGCATCGCCCAGCGGTAGATGGTTGGCGGCGTAATCAAACGAGCGCAGCATCCCGGCCACGTCACGCAGCGTCGATGCCGGGGCGATGCGGGCCGCCAGTGGGATCATCGGTTCGCCCTCGAAGTCGATGACAACCCAGCCGGTGACACTGCGCAGCACCTGGCCGAGGTGCAGGTCGCCATGGATACGTTGCAACGGCACCGGTCCAGTGAGATCTCCCACCTCATCGAAGGCCGCCCGCAACGCGTCGGCGTGCGGTGCCAGTTCGGCTACCCGCCCGAGCACCGCATCCAGCCTGCGGTGCATACCCGTGGTCAGCGCGTCAAGGTATCCGGAGGTGGCCGGCGAGGTGCCCAGCGCGGTGGCCAAGTCGGCGTGTACGGCCGCCACCGCGTGGCCCAGCCGGTGCGCTTCGGAGGCGAAGTCGCCGCCGGCGTCCGCCGGATCGGTGGGCTTGGCAGGGCCGCGCGCACCGTCGAGGAGCAGGCTTTCCGCGAGCAGGTCGCGGACGCTCGCGGTCGCCATTGCCCAGCCGTCGGCAGCGCTTCGCAGGAATTCGCTGAGCATCCCGTAAGTCACCGGGTCGCCGCCCAGCACGCCTTCGATGCTGCCCAGCGGCGCCGCGATGTGCTCGCAGCCCACTGCGGCCAACGCGCGGTGCAGCTCCAGGTCCGGGCTGCGACCGGCGGCCACCTTGCGGAACAGCTTGAGGATGTAGGTCTGCCCGTACACCAGTGAGGTGTTGGACTGCTCTACTCCGACCGGGCGGGAGCGCTGCTCGGTGTCCAGTGTGATGCCCGGTTCGGCGGCGAAGCGCAGCCCGTCCACCTCCCTGCCGTGCGCCATCAGCTCCAGCAGCACAGCGGTGAGCTCGGCGTCGTGCACCGCCTGGTACACGGCGTGATCGCCGCACGCGGCCACCCAGGCATGACCCAGGGACTCCGGCAGGTCGCTGCGCACGCCGAGTAGGAGCTGGTACCGGTCGCGGTCTGGCTCGCCCTGGTCGACCTCGATGACGGCGTGCAGGAGCCGGGGGTCGGATCCGGCGAGATCGGTGGCGCGCACCGGGATGACCGCACGCACCGGGCGGTCCTTGCCGGCGAACCACCGTTGCTCAGGCAGGACCGCCGCCAGCGAGCCGGAGATGTCGGCAAGGAGGTCTGCAGCGGTACTGATCACGGGTCACGCCCCGGTACCGAAAGGTCGATCTTGAACCAGTAGAAGCCGTGCCCGGGCAGGGTGAGCAGGTAAGGTAGCTCCCCGATCGGCGGAAAGCGCACCCCGCCGGTCAACTCGACGGGAACGCCGCCCTGATGCTCGGACAGGTCGAGCTCCACCGGCTGCGGGAAGCGGGACATGTTGTTGACGCAGATCACGAGATCGTCCCCGCCGTCGACATAGTTGCGCAGGTAGGCCAGCACGCTGGGGTTCGACGAGCCGAGCTCGGTGAAGTCGCCCAATCCGAAGGCCGGGTGCTCACGGCGCACCTGGATCATCCGCCGGGTCCAGTTCAGCAGTGACTGCGACGACGTCGACTGCGCTTCGACGTTGACCGCCTGGTACCCGTACACCGGATCCATGATCACCGGCAGGTAGATGCGGCCCGGGTCGCACCAGGAGAATCCGGCGTTGCGGTCCGGTGTCCACTGCATCGGGGTGCGCACCGAGTCGCGGTCGCCCAGCCAGATGTTGTCGCCCATTCCGATCTCGTCGCCGTAGTAGAGCACCGGGGACCCCGGCAGTGACAATAATAGCGCGGTGAACAATTCCAGCTGGTTGCGGTCGTTGTCCAGCAGTGGCGCGAGCCGTCGCCGGATACCGATGTTCGCCCGCATACGGGGATCCTTGACGTACTCACTGTACATGTAGTCGCGTTCCTCGTCGGTGACCATTTCCAGGGTCAGCTCGTCGTGGTTGCGCAGAAAAATCCCCCACTGGGCATTGGACGGGATCGGCGGGGTCTGAGCGAGAATTTCCGAGATCGGGAACCGGGATTCCCGGCGAACCGCCATGAAAATACGTGGCATCAGCGGGAAGTGAAATGCCATATGGGCTTCGTCGCCACCCACCGCGGGATCGCCGAAGTACTCGACGACGTCTGCGGGCCATTGATTGGCTTCGGCCAGCAGCACCCGGTCCGGATACTCGTCGTCGACCACCTTGCGGCAGCGTTTCAGGAACTCATGGGTGCGTGGCAGGTTCTCGCAGTTGGTCCCTTCCTCCTCGAACAGGTAGGGCACCGCGTCCAGCCGGAAACCATCGATACCCAGATCCAGCCAGAACCGCAGCACATCGATCATCGCCTCACCGACCGCGGGGTTCTCGTAGTTCAGATCGGGCTGGTGAGAGAAGAAGCGGTGCCAGTAGAACTGTCCACGCACCGGGTCATAAGTCCAGTTGGACGCCTCGGTGTCCACAAAGATGATCCGCGCGTCGGCGTAGCCGGTGTCCTTGTCACTCCACACGTAGTAGTCACCGTAAGGCCCGTCCGGATCTCGCCGGGATTCCTGAAACCAGGGGTGCTGGTCAGAGGTGTGGTTCATGACCAAGTCGGTGATCACTCGGATCCCCCGCTTGTGCGCCTCATCCAGCAGCACCACGAAATCCTCCACGGTGCCGAACTCGGGTAGCACCGCACGGAAATCGGAGATGTCGTAACCACCGTCGCGCAGCGGGGAGGCGTAAAACGGCGGCAGCCACAGGCAGTCGATGCCCAGCCACTCCAGGTAGTCCAGCTTCTGCGTCAAGCCGATCAGATCACCGGTGCCGTTACCGTCATGGTCATGAAAGGCCCGCACCAGCACCTCGTAGAAGACGGCGCGCTTGTACCACTGCGGGTCTTTCGGGGCGGCCTTGGCGTGCTCGAAGTCCTCGGCTTGCGGTTCGACCAGGTAGCCGTCGTGAAGCACCGCTTCACCGGTGTGCGGAACTCCTTCCAGATCGGGGTTTGACTCGTGCGGGAGGACCTGGGCGCGGAGATCGGCAGACGACATCAAAGATGCAACCTTCGTGGGACGGTGGACGGGCTGCAGCGTGGCCGGAGGCACTCAATGCTTCGACCCGGCAAGCAGGCTTCAGCGTCATCGCTTCGGCCCTGCAAGCAAGTCTCAGGGCCTAGTCGTACCGGTCCTGCGCCGGGAACGCAAAACGAGCTACCGTCAGACGGGCCCCGGTCGGGCACCGCGAAGGAGTGCGTGATGGCGGTAAGTGACCAGATTCCGCTGCGGCGGTTGCCTGCGGGGACCTGGGCTGGGCAACGGCCTACCTGGCGCGACGCCCGCCCCGGTCTGATCGAGGCGGCACTGAAACGAGCGCAGGCTCGCCCGTCGGGCAACTGGTTCGTACTGGCCGCGAGCCGGGAGATCCGGGACGACAAGCCGTTCGGCCGCACTATCGCCGGTGTCGAGGTGGTGGCCTGGCGCACCCCTGACGGTGCCCTGCACGCCGGCCCCGGAGAGTGCCCGCACCTGGGTGCGCCGCTGTGCCGCGCGGCGGTGACCGGGGGCCACCTGGTGTGTCGCTGGCACGGTCTGGCCATCGGGTCCGGGGGTGTCCCGGGATGGGACCCGTTCCCGGCCCACGACGACGGGGTGTTGGCCTGGGTCCGGCTGGACGGCCCGGGCGGGGAGGAGCCCCTGCCTGAGCCCGTGCTGGCTGGCAGGCCCGACCCGGATACCAGCATGGACGCCGTGTTCACCGGAATCGGGCGCTGCGAGCCGGAAGACGTGATCGCCAACCGGCTCGACCCCTGGCATGGGAGCTGGTTTCATCCGTACTCGTTTGTCGGGCTGCGCGTGGTGGAGGAGCCGACCGAGGAAGTGGATCGGTTCATGGTGGATGTGGCCTTCCGGTTGACCCGGCGGGTGGGGGTGCCGGTGCGCGCCGCGTTCAGCTGCCCCGAACCACGGACCGTGGTGATGGACATCCTGCAGGGCGAGGGCGCGGGCAGCGTCGTCGAGACGCATGCTGTCCCACTGGGGGTCGACGACGCGGGTCATCCACGGACCGCGGTGATCGAGGCCATTATCGCCACCTCACCCCGTACGGGTTTTGCGGTAGCCCGCCGCGGGGCGCCGTTGATGCGCCCGGCGATGCGCTGGGCAGCCGCCCGGCTGTGGCGTGACGACCTGGCCTACGCGGCGCGTCGCTACGAGCTGCGTACCACCGGGCGCTGGCCCGGGTAGCTCAACCGAAGCGAGCGGCCACTGCGCGTAGCGGCGCCAGCCGACCCCGGGTCGGCACCGTCCACAGTGGGTGCCCGCGCAACCTCCAGCCGGCCAGCAGCGCGTTGGCGGCGAGTACCCCGCTCGTTGCAGCGCGTTCCATCAGCGCGACGGGAAGGTTCACCCGGGTGAGGTCACCGGCGAGCACCACGGCTGGGTCGGGAGTGGTGACGGTGGGCCGGTCGCCGAAGGTGCCCGGCGCGAACAGCGGGCAGTCGGCGCGTAGCTCGTGGCGCTCGTCGACGATGGTGGCGGCAGTGGTTTCCGGGTAGACGCGATGCAGTTCCTGGACGAGCCGGCGCTTGCCTTCCTCCGGGTCTGACGTCAACGCGTAGGCGTGCAGCTCGACCACCGAACCGCCGGTGCGGCGCGCCCAGCGGGCCGCCTCACCTTCGAAGCGTTCCAGCACGCTGACGTTGTCCAGCGGCCCGAACCCACTGGTGCCCAGGAATCCGGGGCGGTCCCGGCGCACCGGTCGGTCCAGCCACAGCCGGGACACCAGGAACGGCGGCGCTGTCCTTAACCGCGCGATGCGGGCGCGCCAGGACGGCTCACCGACCTGCGGGGAGGCCGCGAGTAACGCCTGCAATCCGGCGACGTCGGTGGCGAGCACGACGGCGTCAGCGTCGATGCCGTCGGCGGCATTGCCGCTGCCGGCCAGGACGGTGAAGCGACGCTCCCGCCCGGGGCGGATCTGCTGCCCGGTCACCCCGGTGCGGACCACGACGCCCAGTTCGGTCAGGTAGTCGCCCATCGGCTCCCACAGCGCCTGCGGGAACGGCTCTGCGCTGACGTCGAAGACCAGGCCCTCGGCCGAGCCGAGGAAGTAGATGTGGAACATCGTGGCCAGCTCGGCCGCCGACAGCTCGCGGGGATCGGCGAAGAAGCTGCGGGAGAACACCGAGAACGCAAGGTGCCGCGCGGCGTCCGGGAAGCGCACTTGCTCCAGGAAGGTCATCGCGTCCTGGTCGTCCAACTGGTGGTAGACCTGCGGCACCGACACGTCGACCAGCGGTAACGCGGCCACCAGATCGATCCGGGTGATCAGGTCTCGCCACTGGAAGGTCGGGCTGAGCAACGCGAAGGCCAGCGCGTTCCACGGTGGGGTGCGCGGCAGTCCCTGGAAGGTGTCCCGGTGTCCGTCGGCGTCGACCAGCGGGTAATCCGCCAGCGGGACCAGCGCCCGGCCGAGCGGATCGGCTCGACCCAGCAGCGCCCGCAGGTTGTAGTACTGCCGGAAGAAGGCGTGGAACCCCCGGCTCATGGTGACCGTTGAGCCGTCGGCCAGGGTGATCGGCCAGCCGCGCAATCGGCCGCCCAGCTGTTGCTCCCGCTCCAGCAGCTGCACGTGCACGCCGCGCTCGGCCAGCGCCACGGCAGCCGCGATACCGGCGATCCCGCCGCCGATGACGGCGACTCGGGGAGCCGGCCCGTCGGGCCGCGTCCGACCCCCGGGCGGCGGATGCAGTACGGCCCGTCGGTCGCGGCCCGGCCGTTCGCCGTTGCCGCGAGATGTCATGCCGGCTTCCAGCCCACGACAGTGTGCACGATGCCGCGCTCCCAGCCCGGCATCGTGGCGATCTGAGTGTCGACCAGGCCGTGCCCGCGCAGCCGCGCAGCCAGCGCGTCGACGGTGTCGAAGCGCAGCACACTGCGCCACAGGTACCGATAGAGCCCGCCTCGCCCGGTGACCACCTTTCCGGCTGGGATGATCACACTCCAGCACACCGCGGTCCAGATGGCCCGGCTGCGCGCCCGGCCGTCGAGCGCGTAGTCGTGCACCCCGAGCGGTGCCCCCGGCGCCAGCTGATCGCACAGCGTCGCCAGCACGGGATCAGATTCCGGCAGGTTGCGCACCAGGTAGGCGGCGAAGATCCCGTCGAAGGGCCCGTGGACCCCGGCTGCGGCGAGCTGCTCGGCGTGGGCGTGTACGAACGACACCCGCGGGGGCCAGTCGGATTGTCGGGCTTTGGCGAGCATGCCGGCCGACCCGTCCACCGCGGTGATCCTTGCTTCGGGCGCCGCGGCCAGCAGCGCCAACGTCGACGCCCCGGTGCCACAGCCCAGATCCAGCAGGTGCAGCCCAGCGCCCCCACCCGGCAGCTGCATCCGGCGAGCCGAACGCGCCAGATTGCGGTAGTAGCCCGGACTGGCGGCGACCAGCCGGTCGTAACTGTCCGCTGCTGCGTCGAACTCGCTCGTCACATCAATGGTCACGACAGGAGCCTACGGATCTCCACCTCGATCGGTTCGCCCCCGTGAGTGGCAATACGAGCCCTGGCTCGTATTGCCACTCACGGCTGGCGCAGGCACAAAATGTGCGCCACCGCGCGCCACGGCTGCAACTGCACGAAGTTCACCGCGCCCCAGCGGTAGGTCTCGCCGGAGACTTCATCGTGCACGTCGAACCGGTCTGACCAGTTCATGCCCAGGGCTGGCAAGTCCAGCGAGACCGTTCCGCTGACTGTGGTGAACGGGTCCAGGGTGACGACGCAGATCACGGTGTCGCCAGAGGTTGGATCGACCTTGGAATATGCCAGCAGCAAATCATTGTCCGCGACGTGGAACCGCAGCGTGCGAAGCTGCTGCAAGGCCGGATGGGCGCGGCGGATCGCATTGAGCTGGGCGATCCACGGTTCCAGCGACCGGCCCTGGGCTAGCGCGCCGGCGAAGTCCCGGGGACGCAGCTGGTACTTCTCGCTGTTGAGGTACTCCTCGCTGCCAGGGCGCAGCGGGGTGTTCTCGTAGAGTTCGAAGCCCGAATAGACCCCCCATGACGGGGCCAGCGTGGCGGCCAGCGCGGCGCGGATGGCGAACATGCCCGGCCCGCCGTACTGCAGCGACGCGTGCAGGATGTCCGGGGTGTTCACGAAGAAATTCGGCCGGCACTCGTCCAGTTTGGACGCCAGCTCAAGGGCGTACTCGGTGAGTTCCTGCTTGGTAGTACGCCAGGTGAAGTAGGTGTAGGACTGGGTGAAGCCCAGCCGGGCCAGCCCGTAGAGCCGGGCCGGGCGGGTGAACGCCTCGGCCAGAAACAGCACATCCGGGTACCGATCCTTGACCTGCCAGATCAGCCACTCCCAGAAGTCCGGCGGTTTGGTGTGCGGGTTGTCCACCCGGAATATCCGCACGCCGCGCTGTACCCAGAACACCAGCACCCGCAGCATCTCCAGGTAGATCCCGCGCGGATCGGAGTCGAAATTAAGTGGGTAGATGTCCTGGTAGCGCTTCGGCGGATTCTCCGCGTAAGCGATGCTGCCGTCCGGACGGATGGTGAACCACTCCTGGTGCTCCTTGGCCCACGGGTGGTCCGGTGCGCACTGCAGCGCAAAGTCCAGCGCCACCTCCATACCGAGCTCGCGAGCCCGCGCGACGAAGGCCTCGAAGTCTTCCAGCGTGCCCAGCTGGGGATGCACCGCATCATGGCCGCCATCGGCCGAACCGATCGCCCACGGCGATCCGACGTCGTCGGGGCGGGCATCGGTGGTGTTGTTCGGGCCCTTGCGGTTGACCTCGCCGATGGGGTGGATCGGCGGCAGGTACACCACGTCAAAGCCCATCCCGGCGATCCGGTCCAGCTCGCGGGCAGCGGTGACGAAGGTGCCGTGCACCGGCTTGCCCTCGGCGTCCCAGCCGCCGGTGGAGCGTGGGAAGAACTCATACCAAGAGCTGAACAGTGCCTCGGGGCGGTCCACCCATACCTTGTGCGACGCGCCCTTGGTGATCAGGTCACGGAGCGGGTCGGCAGTCAGAATGCGGATCACCAGTACGGACAGCGCCGGACCGACCCGCTCCTCGAGCCGGCGCCCGGTGTCGCGCAATGCGGCCGCCGCGGCACTCAGCGCTGTCCGGTGGAGCTGCTGGCCGGGGCGCCGGGCGGCCCGCTCCATCAGCCGAGCACCGGTGATCAAGTCGTTCTGCAGCTCAGCCTCGGTCTGGCCGGCCTCGATCTTCACTTCGAGCGTGTGCCGCCAGCTTTCCCACGGGTCAGCCCAGCCATCAACCCGGAAACTCCACCAGCCCACCTGGTCGGGCACCACAGTGGCGACGAACCGATCGCTGCCCGGCGGCCCGGGCTGCATCCGGACGTGACTGGGCGCGGCGTTGCCGGGACCGCGCCAGACCACCGTGGCACCAAGCGCGTCGTGTCCCTCGCGCCATACCGTGGCGCCGACCGGCAACTGTTCCCCGATCACCGCCTGGCTGGGGTACTTGCCGCAGGACACGGCGGGCGTGACCTCGTCAATGGCGATCCGACCACTCACCGCTGGCGCCCCTTCCCTCGGTCCCGGTGTCTAGTCTGCCGTGGCCGGAGCTGCGGTGCGCGCCGGATCTGGTTCCTGTGCCTGCTTTTACCGCCGACCGCAGTAATCATCATGGTCGTTACAAGCGGTCTGCGCCCGCAACCCACGACCGCGGGATAAAGTCCGCCCGTGAGAGCACTGCGCCGCTTCATCGTCCGCGCCCAACTGCCTGAGCCGCTGGCGCCGCTGGAGACACTGGCCACCAACCTGCGGTGGAGCTGGCACCAGCCGACCCAGGACCTGTTCGCTTCGCTGGACGAGCGGACCTGGGCTGCCGTCAACGGTGATCCGGTGCGGCTCCTCGGGGAGATCGCCCCCCGGCGGCTGAGCACGCTGGCTGCCGACGAGACCGTAGTGGCGCGCACCGCGGAGCTCGCCCAAGACCTGCGCCGCTACTTGGACGAACCCCGGTGGTACCAGCAGCACTCCGGCGCGCTGCCGGGTGCGATCGCGTATTTCTCCATGGAGTTCGGCGTCTCGGAGGTGCTGCCGTTCTACTCCGGCGGCCTGGGCGTGCTGGCGGGTGACCACCTCAAGGCCGCCTCCGACCTGGGTGTTCCGCTGATCGGGGTCGGGCTGCTCTACGGCTCGGGATACTTCCGGCAGTCGTTGTCACTGGACGGCTGGCAGTTGGAGCATTACCCGGCGCTGGATCCGCAGGGACTTCCGCTGAGGCTGCTGGCCGACGCCACCGGCGCGCCGCTGCTGGTCGGCGTCGGCATGCCCGGCTCACGAGTGCTCCGCGCCCGGATCTGGCGGGCTGACATCGGGCGGGTGCCGCTACTTTTGCTGGATTCCGATATCGAGGAAAATCCCGACGAGCTACGGGGTGTCACCGACCGGCTCTACGGCGGTGACCAGTGCCACCGGATCACCCAGGAGATCCTCGCGGGGGTCGGCGGAGTCCGTGCGGTGCGGCTTTTCTGCTCGCTCACCGGTCATCCCGAACCCGCGGTGTTCCACACCAACGAGGGCCACTGCGGGTTCCTCGGCCTGGAACGGATCCGCGAGCTGATCAGCGCGGAAAGGTTGACCTTCGACGAGGCCTTGGCGGCGGTACGTGCCGGCACTGTGTTCACTACGCACACGCCAGTGCCCGCCGGCATTGATCGTTTTCCGGTTGACCTGGTCTGGCACCACTTCGGAGAGTCATCAGGCGATTGCGCATTGCTCCCTTTGGTGGACGTCGGTCGGGTGCTGGCGCTGGGCGCCGATGAGAACCCGGGGATGTTCAACATGGCGCACATGGGGCTGCGCCTGGCCCAGCGCGCCAACGGTGTCTCGCAACTGCATGGCGCCGTGTCCCGGGCGATGTTCCGCGGTCTGTGGCCGCAGTTCGACGTCGATGAGGTGCCGATCGGGTCGGTCACCAACGGCGTGCACGGGCCGACCTGGACGGCGCGGGAGATCGCCGGCCTGATCGGTGAGTCCAACAGTGGTGACAATGTCACTGCGGCGCTGTCGGTTCCCGACACCCTGCTGTGGGAGCTGCGCTGCGCGCTGCGCGCGAAGCTCGTGGAGGAGGTACGCAGGCGGGTTCGGGCCGCTTGGCTGGAACGCGGCGCCTCGGCTCCGGAGCTGGGTTGGACATCGCGGGTCTTCGACCCTCAGGTGCTCACCATGGGTTTCGCTCGCCGGGTCCCCACCTACAAGCGGCTGACCCTGATGCTGCGTGACCGTGAGCGGCTGCGTGCACTGTTGCTCGACCCTGAACATCCGATGCAGCTGATCATCGCCGGCAAGTCCCACCCCGCTGACGACGGCGGCAAGGCGTTGATCCAACAGGTCGTGCAGTTCGCCGACTCGCCGGACGTGCGGCACCGGATGGTGTTCCTGCCCGACTACGACATGTCGATGGCCCGGTACCTGTACTGGGGCTGCGATGTGTGGCTGAACAACCCCCTGCGGCCGTTGGAGGCATGTGGTACCTCGGGAATGAAGTCGGCGCTCAACGGCGGGTTGAACCTGTCCATCCGGGACGGCTGGTGGGACGAGCTCTACGACGGCAAGAACGGCTGGGCGATCCCGACCGCCGATGGGGTGGAGAATCCGGACCGGCGCGACACCCTGGAGGCCAACGCGCTCTACGAGCTGATCGCCACCCAGGTGGCTCCCCAGTTCTACGACCGGGGCCCCGACGGGGTACCGACCAGTTGGGTGTCCCTGGTGCGCCACACCCTGGCCACGCTCAGCCCTCAGGTGCAGGCCTCCCGGATGGTCCAGGAGTACGTGGAGCGGCTTTACGCGCCGGCTGCCGATTCAGCTGCGGTGATGCTCGCCGACGACTTCGCCGGGGCCCGCGCGCTGGCCGGATACCGCGCGCGGGTCCGCGCCGCGTGGCCTGCAGTGCGGGTCGCGCAGGTGGACATCTCCGGCCTGCCCGACACGCCGACCTTGGGCTCGGAGATGACCGTCCGCGCCGCCGTCACGTTGGGTGGCCTGCAGCCGCGCGACGTGCAGGTGCAGGCCGTCGTGGGCCGGGTCGACGATGGCGACGAGCTGCCGGACCCGCTCGTGGTGACGATGCACCCGCTGGGTGACGGCGACAGCGGGGAGCACCGGTTCGAGGCGACCGTGCGCCTACCCCACGCCGGCCTACTCGGCTACACCGTGCGCGTCTTGCCCCAGCACCCCCTGATGGCTACCCCCGCCGAGTTCGGCCTCCTCCACCTGGCCACCTGACCGCGGTTTCGATCCAAGGTCGACGTTGTCCACACCAGGGGTGTTGTCCACAGCGTGAGGGCACGGGCGTAGCGGGCCGGTGTTCATCGCGTCCGTTGCGGGCGGTGGGTCAAGCTGCATCCGGGGGTCTATCTGGTCGGCCGGTGCGAACTTGATCAGCGGACCAGCACACGGGGGGAGTAGCCTGGGCCGGTCCAGGAGCAGTGGCCAGCGGGCTGACCGCGGCATGGTGGTGGGGACTGCGTGACTGGGCACCCGGCGCTGCCGAGATCACCGTGTCCCGCGGGCGAGCTCGCCGCTGTCCACCGGATGTGGTGCTGCGCCGCCGGGACCTCGATGGATCTGGTGGTGCTGCGCGGACTGCCGGTCATCGGACTACCGCTTACCGTCCTGGACGCCGCCGCCGCGCTGGGCAGTGATTCGGGACAACCACTGGTGGATCGCGCGCTGCAGAGCCGGGTTGCATTCGCCGAGCTGCAGCCGCGTACTGCCGATCGTTTGGCCGGCATGGGTCGCCCTGGCTGGGCCAGGTGCTGCGGCAGGCCGCGGACGGGGCCTGCTCACAGGCC
>JBHELN010000422.1:0-3369 GCA_046263115.1 Pseudonocardiaceae bacterium
CACCACGGAGATTCCGGGGCTGGAATGTGCCGGCACGGTGGCCTCGCTCGGCGACGGGGTGACCGGCTTCGCGGTCGGCGATGAGGTGTGCGCCCTGGTGGCCGGCGGCGGTTACGCGGAGCGGGTGGCCGTGCCCGCTGGTCAGGTGATGCCGTTGCCGCCCGGGATCGACGTGGTGATCGCCGGCGGGGTGCCCGAGGTGGCCTGCACGGTGTGGTCCACAGTGGTGCGCCACGCTGGGCTGGCTGCCGGCGAACTGCTGCTGGTGCACGGTGGATCCGGTGGTATCGGCACCCATGCGATCCAGGTGGGCCGGGCGCTGGGGGCCCAGGTGGCGACCACCGCGTCGGGGCCGCGGCTGCCCCGCTGCGCGGAGCTAGGCGCCCAGATCCTGATCGACTACCGCGCGCAGGACTTCGCCGAGGAGCTGCGCGGCCGCGCCGATGTCATCCTCGACAACATGGGCGCCAAGTATCTGGCGCGCAACCTCACCGCGCTGGCCCCGGATGGGCGGCTGGTGGTGATCGGCCTGCAAGGCGGCACCACCGCCGAGGTGAACCTCGGCGCGCTGCTCCCCAAGCGGGCCAGCATCGCGGCCATCGGGCTGCGCGGGCGGCCGGTGGATGGTCCGCACGGCAAAGCCGTCCTGTGCGCCGACGTCGTCGACCGGCTGTGGCCGATGTTCGGTGACGGTCGGGTGGTGCCGGTGGTGCATGTGACCATGCCGTTGGCGCAGGCCGCACGGGCGCATCAGATGCTCGAGGACGGCGGTGTGGTCGGCAAGATCCTGCTGACCACTGGTGGCTGAGTGAGCAGCAGCGCGCGCCACAGTGGGCATGAGGGCGCGACACGCGGGGCATGAGGAAGCGACACGCGGGGTATGGTGGCGCGACACGCCGGGGGTGGGGGGCGGATGATGGGGTCATGAGCGAACCGGATGAGCAGCAGATCATCGTGGTAGGGCCGGACGGCAGGCCAGTGCACGCCACGATGCCCGGCAACTCCGACGATCAGCGCGGCATGGAGGTCGCTGAACAGGTCGAGCAACCCGCCAAGGTTATGCGCATCGGCAGTATGATCAAGCAGCTGCTGGAAGAGGTGCGCGCCGCGCCGTTGGACGAGGCCAGCCGCAACCGGCTCCGGGAGATCCACGAGTCCTCGATCCGCGAGCTGGAGCAGGGCCTGGCCCCCGAGCTACGCGAGGAGTTGGAGCGGTTGTCACTGCCGTTCAGCGAGGACTCCACGCCCAGCGACGCCGAATTACGGATCGCGCAAGCCCAGCTGGTCGGCTGGCTGGAGGGCCTGTTCCACGGCATCCAGACGGCGCTGTTCGCTCAGCAGATGGCCGCCCGGGTGCAGTTGGAGCAGATGCGCCGCGGGCTACCCGCAGGCGCGATCCCGCCCGGCATGCAAATGCCCGGCGAACCCGGACCCCGCGGCCCCGGCACCGGCCAGTACCTCTGAACCCGCCCTCCCCCGCCCCGGCGTGTTGCGTCCCAGTGCACGCCGTGTCGCGTTCTCACGCTCGGTGTGTCGGGACTCCCCGTACGACGCCGATCAGTCCCGACCGCCAAGGGCTGTCCCCACACACGAAAGCTGCTGCGCGGCATCGAACTCGTAGCGCAGGTACTGGTCACGAAGCGCCGGTATGGGCCGGGTCAGCCTGGCGAAGAGTCCGACGACCCGAGACAACGCGGCGGCGCTGCATGCCGACAGGGCGCTCACCGCGTCGGTGCAACGCAACCTCGGGCCGATACGTTCCAGTTCACGCGGATCGTTGACACCCCGATGCCGGAGAGGGGCGCCGACGACGCCGGTCAGCCTCTTGTTCTTGTTCATCATGCTTCGCGCGGACTGCGGCATCGGGCGCGGTCATTGCTGAATCTTCAGGCGCCCGAAGTCGTAGTCGATCTTTTCGACGGCTTGCGTGGCCATCGTGTCACCGAGCGCCGTCGGATTCAGCCGGCGTCGATGGCCTTCCATACAGGGTGATCAGCGATGTCTCCATCGCGTCGACCAGTCGAACCGGCACCATGCCGCATACTCCCCCTGCCGACGAGCGAGCACGTCAGCCCACGCCCCAAGGTGTTGCCCTAGTACCCTCGCGGATTATGCAGGACACGGTGACCCCGCCCGAGAGCAAAGCGGTGGCGACCCGGAGCTGGTCGCGGGCGTTCGGAGACCTCGCGGCGGGACTGCGGCAACGCGGGCTGTGGGGCCATCTCGGCTTGCAGGACATCAAACAGGGCTACCGGCGGTCGGTGATCGGCCCATTATGGATCACCATAAGCCTCGGAGTGCAAGCGCTGGGCATGGGTCTGCTGTATGCGGCGCTGTTCGACCAGCCGATTGCGTTCTTCCTGCCCTACCTGGCCGTCGGATTGATCATCTGGCAATTCATGGCGAGCTGCATCAACGAGGGCGCCGAGGTCTTCATCCGCAACGAAGGACTGATCAAGCATCTGCCTGCGCCGTTGAGCGTGCACGTTTTCCGGCTGGTTTGGCGGCAGCTGCTGTTCTTCGGGCACAACGCGCTGGTCTGGATCGCACTACTGCTGATCTTCCCGCGGCCACTGGGGTGGACCAGCCTGCTGGCCATCCCGGCCCTGGCGGTGATCGTGCTCAACGGGGCCTGGGTGGCGATCTTGATCGGGATCATCGCCACGCGCTTCCGTGACATCCCCCCGGTGACCAACAGCGTCGTCACACTGAGTTTCTTCATGACACCCATCGTGTGGAACTACCAGGATTTGATCAGCAAGGGCGGGCCCGGCGCGCAGCGCGCCCGGCTGGCCGAACTCAACCCGTTCCTGCACTTCGTCGAGATCCTGCGGCGACCGATGATCGGTGAATCCTTCGAAATCCGGCACTGGGTGGTGACCCTGGCCATCACTGTGGTGGGGTGGGCGGTAGCGCTGGTGGTCCTGCGCAATTACCGGGCCCGAGTCTCCTACTGGGTGTGATAGCACAATGGTCTCCATCGACGTGCGCGGCGCCTGCGTTGATTTCCCCATCTTCGACGCGAAGACCAGGTCGCTGAAAAAGGCGGTGCTGGGCACCGTGGGACGGGCCGGCGGCAAGATCGGCGGCGACGCCAAAGTACCGGTCATCGAGGCGCTGCGGGACGTCTCACTGTCCTTGCGCCACGGCGACCGGGTCGGTCTGATCGGGCACAACGGAGCCGGCAAATCGACGCTGCTGCGACTGCTGTCCGGAATCTACGAGCCGACCAGGGGCAGTTCACGGATCGTCGGCAAGGTCGCGCCCGTCTTCGATCTGGGCGTCGGCATGGATCCGGAGATCTCCGGCTATGAGAACATCATTATTCGCGGGCTGTTCCTGGGCATGACCCGCAAGCAGATGGAGGCC
>JBHELN010000423.1:0-3710 GCA_046263115.1 Pseudonocardiaceae bacterium
TCGCCGGCCACGAAACCACGGTCAACTTGATCGGCAACGGGGTACTCGCGCTGCTCACCCACCCGGAGCAGCTGGCACTGCTGCGGGCCCAACCGGACCGGCTAGGCGGCGCGGTCGAGGAGCTGCTGCGCTTCGACGGCCCGCTGCAGGTGGCGACCTTGCGGCTGACCACCGAACCGATAGTTCTCGGTGAAGTCACCATCCCGGCCGGGGAGATCGTCCTCGTTGGCCTGCTCGCCGCCAACCGCGGTCCGGCCTGCATTCCCGAGCCAGACAGGCTGGACATCACCCGCAGGCACAACCCACACCTGGCCTTCGGCCACGGCATTCACCACTGCCTGGGCGCACCGTTGGCCCGGCTGGAAGGCCGCATCGCGCTGGGCAGCCTGCTCGCCCGCTTCCCCAGGCTGCGCCTGGCCGTGCCGCCCGAGGAACTGACCAGGCGCCCCGGTGTGCTCATGCACAGTCTCGCCGCGCTTCCCGTCATCCTGGAGTGACGCGCGGCTGACGGCGCCGCGCGCGCTCGAGTTGCTCCAGCGCGTCCATTTCAGCGGCCTGTTCCGGTGTCGGAGCGGTGCCCCCGAGGTGCGCCGGCATCCACCAGGGGTCGGTGCCGGGCGGATCCGGATAGCGCGCGCGGGTTGCGTCGAGCAGCCTGTTCATCACCTCGACCAGCTCGACGTCGGCCGCAGCGCCGCGCCGCGGCTCCAGCGGTGCCCCGATGGTGATGCTGATGGGGATGTGCCGGCCGCCGCGAAGACTGGGCTTACGATCCTTGGTCCACACCCGCTGGCTGCCCCACAGCGTCACCGGTATCAGCGGGACACGTGCCGACCGGGCCATCCGGGTGGCGCCGGATTTGAACTCCTTCAGGCAGAAGCTGCGGCTGATGGTGGCCTCCGGGAAGATGCCCACCAGCTCACCTCCCCGCAGCGCCTCGATGGCGTGCCGGAACGCAGCCGCCCCCGCCGCACGGTCGACCGGAATGTGGTGCATGGCGCGCATCAACGGGCCGGTCAGCCGGTTGGTGAAGACCTCCTGCTTGGCCATGAAGCGCACCAGCCGGCCCTGCTCACGCCAGAACGGGGTGCCGGCCAGCGCGAAGTCGAGGAATCCGGTGTGGTTCATCACCACCACACCGCCACCCGTCGCTGGGATGTGCTCCTGCCCGGCGACGTCGAGACGCAGGTCCAGCGCCCGGAACAGAGCGGCCACGACATGTGCCACGCAGCGGTAGGCCCGATCGGTCATCGGCTCACGCTACCTGCCGCTATGACGCGATCGGACCGTGTCCCCTGGCCAGCAGGAACACGGCCCGAAATTCGTGCACCTAGGCGATAGCGGGTTGCCCGGTCGCCGCCCTGAACAGGCCACAGCCGAAGACGAATGTGGTCAAAGCAGTGATCAGGTGCAGGAAGTTGTCTCCCGACGCACCGCTGGGGATGGACAGTACGGAGAACAAGCCCAACCACCCGAGCACGGTGGCCAGCAGGCAGATACCGCCGATGGCGATGTTCATTCCTTCGGTGCCGGCGGGCGTGAGCGCGAAGGCCGCCAACAGCCAGAACGCGCCCAGGGCGATATGCACGATGTTGTGGAACGGGTTCATCATAAAGATTCCGAACAGCGCGTGATTTGTCACTTCGGTGATGTTGCTGAATCCGGTGATGAACAATCCGATGACCCCAGCGACGATGAAGATGGTGCCTGCGATCAACGAGAAAGTCTGCTCGGGTGTTCTGGGCGCCTTGCTACTTTGAATCTTGATCCCGAACTTGTCCTCGGGAGTCACCGTCGACATATCCCAACCCTTGCACTCGAGCCGGTTGTCAATACCCGCTAGGGCGGGCCGCGCATGACGAACGGGGGACGTCCAGCTGGTCCAGACCAGCTGCGGCACCGAGCGGCGGTAGCTGCGCAGGTAGCGGCGCCGTTCGCCAGGATCTGCGGTCTCGGCGAGGAAGGAGGTCACTTCGGCCCACCACGCCACGCCTTCCTCGCGAGGCAGCAGGCCGGGGACCCAACCCAGCGATGTGGAGGCGGCGAAGTCCGCTGTGAGGTGCGCACGGCGATGGCCTCGCGACACCGCGCTGTCCGCGCTGTCACTGGCCACGAGTGCGGACTGACCGCTCATGCCGAACCTCCCTCAATCGTGGGACTGCTGACTGCTGACGGAGGCGCGAGCCCGGCCTTCCGTAGCCAAACGGTAGTACCGCCGCGGTGGCCAACCCTCCGGAACGCGCCGGCTCGGGGTCCTCCCACCGGTCACTGACCCATCCGGAGAGTCCGTCGCGGTGGCCCCGAGTACGGCGTCCGCCTCAACCTTGTCCTTCGATAACGACCGACCACATCACGGACCAGCACATCGTCGTCGACGACGAGGACGGGGCCGCCTGCATTCATGCTGCATCCTCCGGCCTCGTGGCGATGCGCGCGGTCAAGGTGGCCGCGGACAGGCCGAACAGCACCACGGTCACCGCCAGCCAGTGCCGCAGAAACGGCTGATCCGACAACCCGGACGCCGCGTGAAAGGCGGTGGGCAGCCGCAGGATCAGCGGCGACCACACCAGCAGCAGCAGCCCGGACCCCACCGCAGGCACCCGCAGATAGTTCAGCCAACGCACGCCACCCACGGTGGACAACGCGGGATAGCGGCGCAGCAGCATGACCAGCACCGCGTCCAGCCCGGCGTAGAGCGGGAACAGCACCAGATCGTGGACAACCGCGCTGCCGGCGAACCAGGCACCGATCCCGACCGGGTTGCCGGCCAGTAACCGGATCGCGGCGTAGCCGGCCACGGCGAACCCGGCCAGCAAGGCGACCAGCTGGACGGACTCGCGCCGGGCCATCACGCTCACCCAACCAGGAACGTCATGCGCGTGACCCATTTGGTGTTGTGCACTCCAGGTATGGCCGGCACCACGATCCGGGCCGGGAAGCCGTGATCGAGTGAGAGGTCCGCGCCGTTGACTTGCAGCGCGAGCAGGGCATCGGCGGCCCGCACCTGCCCAACGGACAGGGTGACCGAACGGAAACCGCCCCCATGCTGCAGTGATTCAACGAACAACTGGTCGTCGGGTGCTGCGCCGGCGAGGTCGGCGAGGTCGGTCAGCCGCACCCCGGTCCAGGCCTGCACACCCGTGGACCAGCCCTCCACACACGCGATCGGCAGCCGGGCAGTGTGCTGCGGCAGGTCGAGCAAATCAGCCCGGGAGAACAATCTAAACGTGGCGCCGTTGACCTCCAACCGCCACGAGTCATCGACGGGTCCGATGCCGGCCATCGCAGCCGTCTTGTTCACCTGGAAATCATTCGGGCCCGATCCCAGGTCCAGGCCGCGCGGTGCCAGCAGGGCGGTCGACCGGGTTGCGCCGCCGATGGTCTGGCCAACGCTGAGCCCGAGCAGCGCCAACGAGCTGAACGCGACCATGCCCAGTGCGCCACGCCGGGAGATGGTGGGCGGGGCGGGATCCGGCGAGACCAGATGATCAGGGTCCGGGGGTTCCGGGCGGGTGGCCGACAGCGGAGTCCGCAGCTCCCCGATCACGCTGCGGGCCCGCAGTGCGGTGACCATGCGGCGCAGCCGAAACGCCACGTGCACCACGAACGCGGCGATGAACACCCACGCCCCGTAGTAGTGCGCTTGGTAGAACACGAACGGCCAGGCGTAGTAGTACTGGATGTTCATCACGCCGGTGACCAGCTCGAAC
>JBHELN010000424.1:0-6744 GCA_046263115.1 Pseudonocardiaceae bacterium
GTTCCCCACCGCCGTGGACGCCGAACTGGTCGCGATCGACGCCGAGGTCGAGCACCTCGATGGGGTGGTCAGCGTCGCCGGGCTGGAGGGCAGGCCGGTGACCGCGGGCGAGATGTCCTGGCTGATGCACCGGTCGTGCTCGCTGGGCTTGCCAGCTCCGCGCAACCTCCCTTCAGTGCCCAACGCGAGCTGGGAACCCGAAGATCTGGCCAGCTTCACCGATGCCGCGGACTTTCACACAGAGCCCTACGCTCCCACGCTTACCGTCCGCGGTCGTACCGGTTCCAACGCGGGGACGGTCCGGCACGTCGTGGTGCTCACCGTGGGCCAGATGCACGGGTTGCAGATTCCGGAGATTGACGACCCCTGGGTGCAGCGTTCGGATCGCCTGCCGACCGGCGTGGAATGGTCGGCGCGTATCTACGTGCGCCGGCCCGAGGAGGTCGCCGGCGAGCTGCAGCGGCAGATGAACAAGGTGCGGTCGCAGGTGCGGCATTACACCGACGAGCACGACCTGGAACCCCCGCAGAGCCTGGTCCGGCAGGCCACCCGGGTGCTGGAAATCGACGACGAGATGACCTCAGGGTTCACCGCGCTGGGCACCCGGGTGCGATCGTGGTGGCGGATCGCGGTGTCAGCGTCTACCGAGCGCGATGTGCTGCGGCTGGCGCAGCAGCTCTTGGACCTCTACAAACCCAAGATCGCCATCGAGCACCCGGAGGGGCAATACGCGCTGGCCCGCGAGTTCATCCCCGGCGAGCCGCTGTCCTCAGGTGCCTACCTGCGCCGCGGTTCGGTGATCTGGGCGGCCTCCGCGGTACCCACCGCCACCGCGGAGGTGGGGGACCGGCGCGGGATCCTGATCGGCGAAACGTGTACCGCTACCCGGCGGCCGGTCGCGTGGGATCCGTGGATGGCCCAGGAGATCCGGGACTCCTCTGGGCTGACCGCGCTGGTAGCGGGTCTCGGTGGCGGCAAGTCCTTTCTCGGTGGCGGCATCGTGTACAAGACGCTGCGCTCCGGGGCGTACTGGACACTGCTGGACCCCTCGGGCCCGCTGGCCAAACTGTGCGAGCTACCCGAGTTGCGGCCCTACGCCCGGCCGATCAACCTGCTCAACGCCCAACCCGGCATTCTCAATCCCTACCGGGTTGTCGCCGAGCCAGAGCTGGCGCATTTCCTCGATGAGGACGACCCGGATCGGGCCTGGCGGCGGGAGAAGGCGCTGACCGCCGCCACCCGCCGCCGGTTGGTGCTTGACGCGCTCACCGGGGTGCTGCCCTTCGAGGTGGCCCGGATGGCGAAGACCCGCATCGTGTTGCTGCGTGCAGTCCGAGCGGTGGGTGGGCGGCCGGACGCGCACCCGGGGCAGGTCTTCGACATGCTGCGCCGGGATCCCTCGGAGCACCGCGAGCACGCCATCGTCGTCGCCGATTTCCTCGATGAGATGCGCGAGCGCATGTCGTTGCTCATCCCGGAGAAGGGTGCCGACCCGTACACCGAGGTGCGCGACGATCGGCTCACCGTGCTCACCATGTCCGGTCTCACCCTGCCCAAGGACAACATCGGCCGGGAGCATTGGACCGATGCCGAATCGCTGGGCGTGGAGTTGCTCAACCTCGCGGCCTGGCTGACCCAGAGGTCGATCTACGAGCGTCCCCGTGACCAGCGCAAAGGGGTATGGATCGACGAGGCGTTCTTCTTGTCGGAGGTCCCGACTGGCCGGGTGTTGATGAACCGCTTCGCTCGGGACTCCCGCAAATGGAACGTGCGGGTTCTGCTGTCCTCGCAGATCCCGGCCGACTTCCTCAAGATCCAGGGCTTCGTGTCGCTACTGGATTCGGTATTCGTCGGCAGGCTCGACGACGGCCCTGCGCAGTCCGATGCGCTACGACTGCTCAAGGTGCCGGTGGGGGCGGGCTACGAGCAAGTAATCGCATCGCTGGGTCGCCGCCCGGGCGGCGACCGGGCCGACACCGAACGGGATCGGGCACCGCGGCAGTTCATCTTCGGTGATGGCGCAGGCGGGGTCGAGCGGATCCGGGTGGACTTCTCCGGCGCGCACCTGCAGCACCTGTGCACCGCGCTGGACACCACTCCCGATGCCCTCCGCGGTGACCTGCTGAGTCCGGAATTGCCCCGCGGCCCCGACCTGGTGTCTGGCGAGCGCAACAGCTCGGCCCGTAACGGAATCGGCCCAGCGGGCGCAGTCAGGGCCAGAGCATGACAATCCAGACGCTGGGGAGCAGGCGGGTTGCGGCGCTGTTGACGCTGCTCGGGCTAATCCTGGCCATCGCGTTGGGCAGCCCGTCGACGGCGCTGGGCGCACCCGCGTTGGCGCAGGTTCCAGGTGTCGACGACTGCAAGCAGCCGCCCAACCCGGAACGGCCCGGATCCGGCATGGTCGGCGCGATCGACCCGACGCCACTACAGGCGGGCGCGCCGAACAGTGTCTACGCCGAGGTCGGATACGCCGGGCTGGTCTGGCACACCTACGACCTGGGATGTGGCCCCTCAGGCCTGCGAAACCCCAACGCGGTGATCGACACCTGGACCGGCAACCTGCTCTTCGACATCGGCAAAGTGATCGTCGGTGCCACCAACGGGCTGCACTACGCGCTCGGTGACGGGGGCCTGCTGGCCCCGCTCAACGACCTGATCGTCTCCGGCACAGTCGCGCTGTATGACAGCGTCTACGCGCCCTGGTTCGGGCTGATTGCGGTGCTGCTGGCGATAGTGCTCTTCCGCTCGATCTGGCGCGGTGATCTCGCCACAGTTAGCAAACGAGCCGCTTGGGCGCTGGCCGGCATCTGGTTGGCGGCCGCGACCTACCTCACGCCACTGCTTTACACCCAGGTACTCGATGGTGTGCTGGTTGATGGCAGCAACCAGGTGCGCACCGGCTTTTTGCACGAGGTCGGTATCGCGCAGCGGGATGCGCTGCCGACCCTGCTGCACGAGCAGATCATCTACCGCAACTGGCTGCGAGGCGAGTTCGGCTCCCCGGACGGCCCGCAGGCCGCCCAGCTGGGCCGCGACCTGGTCCGCGCGCAGGCCTTCACCAAACAGGAGATCGCAGCCGGCGCGGACGATCCGAAGTCCGGCGTCGCAGAACGTAAGAAGCAGGAGTACAAGAGCATCGCCGACCGGACGGGTAGCGCCTACGGCTACTTCCAGGGCGTCGACGGCAACCGGATCGGGGTGGGATTTCTCGCCGCCGTGCAGGCGGTGATGTTCGGGATGTTCCAGTTGCTCGCCCAGGCGGCGTTGCTACTGGGTCAGGTGCTGCTGCGGGTGGTAATCCTGCTCGGACCGATCATCGGGCTGATCGCCATCCTGCACCACGACCTGCTGCGCGGTGTGGGACGTGCGGTCGGTGCCGCGGTGCTCAACATCGTCGTGCTCTCGGCGCTGGCCGCACTGCACACGCTGGTGATGGTGTGGGTGTTCGACCCTTCTCGCAATCTCTCGGTGCTCGCGCAGATGCTGCTCGCCGGGATGATCACTTTGGTGATGTTGCTGGTGGCCCGCCCGGTGCGGCGGATGTGGCAGATGACTGAGCTTGCGGTCGGCGCGGTAGGTGGTGCGCTGCCCGCGGCACCGCCGGGTGTGCTGGCCCGGTGGCGACGACACCGGCCAGGCGTCGAGGCCAGCGCATCGGAGCGGTTCTGGGAGGAAGCCCGCGAGGCAGAGTCGGAGCTCGGGGCGGCGACTGCAGGGTCCGCATTTGGCAATGTGATGCGTCCGGAGGCCGGCGCCCCGGTGCTGCTCGCGGGGCAGCGGTTGGATCGGCGGGGCGGCCTCCCGTTGCTCGGTCCCGGCGGTTCACCCGGCGGCCCGGACCATAGCGGTGCAGCGCTGCCCGGGTCGGCTACCAGCGCACCGAAGCCAGATCGACTAGCGGCTTTGCCGGTCGGGTTCAGTGTGACCGGTCGCGCCCGCACCGGCGACGAGCCGGTGTACGTGCCGTCGGCGGTCAGCGATCCGCGTGCAACACCGCGGCAAGCGGAGCTGGAAGAGGTGGCGGGGCGCCCGGTGTGGGTGGTGTACCGGCCCTCGGCGGGGCTGGAGATGGGTGCGCCAGGCGCTTCCGACGTGCCAGGCCCGAAGAGCACCGACAACTTCCGGACCGCGGACTGACCGGGGGACAGCGTAGTGCCGATCCGTACCCATCGCGGCCGCGCAGCGGTCTACCGAAAGTTCTGGGGCTGGCCGGTGCGTTCGCCCGCTCATCTTACCGGGACTGTGCTGGCCGCGGTGGTCATCGCCGTCGGCGTTGGTGTGGTACTGCCCGCCAAGCAACCAGATGGCACCATCCGCGCACGGACTTCGGACAGTCCGCGGGCCATCACCTCTGCCCCAGGGCCGGCATCGGCACTGATCGGCGCCGGCAATGTCCCGGGGCCCCGCGCACCGACTCCGAGTGTCCCGGCCCCGGCTGCTGCGCTCACCGTCGCGCGCTCGTGGGTACAGGCTTTTCTCACCGTCCGCAAGGGCACCACGTCGGCGCAGTGGGTAGAGCAACTCCGGCCGTTCACCACTGACGACCTGTTCCCCGAACTGCGCTCGATCGATCCAGCCAACGTGCCGGCGGCACAGATCATCGATGCGCCGCGGACGGTCAGCGTGAGCGCTGCATCGGCTGAGGTGGATGTGCCCACCACCGCGGTGGTGGTGCGCCTGCTGGTGGTCTCCACTCCGGCCGGCTGGCGAGTCGCCAGTTACGAACGGGCGGGGTAATCGATGCGGCGGTGGCTGGTCGGCTTGCTCGTTGTCGGCTTGCTCGGCGGGCTCATCGCAGTGGCCGCGATCTCCTCACTGCTGGGCGTCGTCGGTTCCGGCGACTTCATGTTCGGCGCGCCGTGCGGCTCGGTGCTGGCGTCCACTGATCCTCGGGAACTGCCCTCGGTGGCCGTACGAGTCAGCGACCTCGACCCTGAGCAGCGGGCCATCGTCGAGCAGATCGTCGCGATCGGCAAGCAACGCCGTCTTCCACCGCGGGCCTGGCAGATCGCCATCCAAGCCGGCATGACGGAATCCCGGCTGCACAACCTGCACTACGGCGACCGCGATTCGCTGGGCATCTTCCAGATGCGCCCCTCACAAGGGTGGGGGAGTGCGGCACAGGTCACCGATCCGGTGTACGAGATCAACAAGTTCTACGACGTGCTGATGCGGGTGCCAGGCTGGGAAACCCAGCGGCCGGGTGATTCGGCGCAAGACATCGAGCGGTCGGCTTTCCCGGCGCGCTACCACCAGTGGGAACCGCTGGCCGTCAATGCGATCGGCGCCGTGGGCGGGGATGTCACCGCCTACGTCCGCGCCTCCTGCACGACGCCGTTGCCGGCGCCTTCCGAGGTCGCCGGCCGGGCGATCCAGTACGCGCTGGGTGAAGTCGGTAAGCCCTACGTGTGGGGTGCTACCGGACCCAATGCCTACGACTGCTCGGGGCTGATGTTGCGTGCCTACGAGTCGGCGGGAATCACACTGCCGCGGGTGGCGCGGCAGCAGTACTGGGCCGGTGGCCAGCTGCCGGTGCGCCAAGCTCAACCGGGGGACCTGCTGTTTTGGGGTTATGACACGTCAAATCCGGACAGCATCCACCACGTCGCGATGTATCTGGGCAACGGTCGCATGGTTGAGGCGGCAAACCAGACAGTGCCGCTGCGGCAGCGAGCTGTGAGTTTTACCGAGCATGAATTGATGCCGCTCGCGGTCCGGCCTGGGGTGCCGGTCGCGAAGGCCTGATATCCGGAGGTGACGATGTACGCGTCGGATCCGATCCCTCGACCTGCCGGTCGGCCGGTCTCGGCCACTCCGCTACGGGACCATCTCGAGTCGGCCAAGCTGGGCGTGGACGAAAGTTACGTCGTACTGCCCCGGGCCCTGGCCGAGTCGATGCCGTTGCCGTGGCAGCAGCAGATGGCCTATCTCATCGACGAACTGCACCGGACTCATGGTGATCTTCCGTGGCCCCTCTACCGGGTGGTGCCCAGCCGCGCCGAGCGGCTGGTGGACCTCGACGAGAGTCAGCTGGCAGAGGCGGGCTACTTGCTGGAGATCGACGGTAGCGGCGAGTTGGTGTATCGCGACCGGAACGACTCCGTGGTAGCCGATCCGCGGTCGACGGAAGTTCTGGTGCCTTGCCGCGACCCGATATTCCACCAACCGCCGGCCATCAGCCCATGACCTTGCTGTCCGCCGCGTCGCGCTCCCACATCCGGCGTGTCGCGTCCCCGTGTTCCGTGTGTCGCGTGCCCATGCCCGGTGTGTCGGGCTTCGGCGCTCGGAGTCCGGCCTGAACCCAGGGCACGACACACCGGCGGGGACGGCACGGGGCAGCGGGCTCAGCGGTATGCGTGCTGCGGGCCTGGATAGGTGCCCGAGCGGACCTCTTCGGCGAATTGACGTGCCGCCTCGCGTAGCTGGTCACCTAACTCGGCGTATGTTTTGACGAATTTCGGAGCCCTTCCGCCGGCTGCCCGAAACCCTGCCATGTCCTGCCACACCATGACCTGTGCATCGCAGGCCGGCCCGGCACCGATGCCGATGGTGGGCACGCTGGTCACCGCAGTAACTTGCGCGGCCAATTCGGCAGGAATGACCTCCAAGACGATGGCGAATGCGCCCGCGGCTTGCAGGGTCTTCGCGTCCTCGAGCAGGAGTTCACCGTCTTCGCCCCGCCCTTGTACCGAGTACCCGCCCATCGCGTGTACCGACTGCGGGGTGAGCCCGAGATGGCCC
>JBHELN010000425.1:0-5256 GCA_046263115.1 Pseudonocardiaceae bacterium
CAGCTGATCCTGGAGGCCGCCGCGGGCCAGGCGCTGCTCGCGCTGCGCCAGCAGCGGATGGCTGCCGAGGCCGCCGAGGCGCAGCGCCAGGCGCACGCCGCGGCACTGCGCACCGCGCTGCTGTCCGCCGTTGGCCATGACCTGCGCACCCCGTTGACCTCGATCAAAGCCGCCATCGGCAGCCTGCGCGACCCCGAGCTGACGCTGTCAGCAGTCGACTCCGGCGAGCTGCTGGCCACCGTCGAGGAATCCACCGACCGGCTGCACGCGCTGGTGGACAACCTGCTCGACTCCTCCCGGCTGGCCACCGGTGCGATCACCCCGGCGCTGCAGCCGGTGGGCTATGACGAGGTGGTGCTGCGCGCCCTGTCCGGGCTCGACGGCGCCCGCGCGGTCGAGGTCGACATCGACGAGTCGCTGCCGCACGTTCTGGCCGACGCCGGACTGCTGGAACGCGTCGTCGCCAACATCGTCGACAACGCGCTACGCCACGGCGCAGGCTCGCCAGTCGCGATCCGCGCCAGCGCGCACGCCGACCATGTCGAACTGCGGGTGGTCGACCACGGACCCGGCATCCCGTCCGGATCACACTCGAGCATGTTCACCCCGTTCCAGCGCTTGGGCGACCGCGACACCACCACCGGCATCGGGCTGGGGCTCAGCGTGGCGCAAGGTTTCACCGACGCGATGGGCGGCTCGCTGACCGTCGAGGACACCCCCGGCGGAGGGTTGACCCTCGCGATCTGCTTGCCCACCGCGCCGAAGATGGCCCAACGCGGGAACCAAGCTGTCGGATGACCCGTGTGCTGGTAGTCGACGACGACCCCCAACTCCTGCGAGCCCTGAAGATCAACTTGGCCGCCCGCGGCTACACCGTGCTGACCGCGCCCGACGGCACCAGGGCCCTGCACGTCGCAGCCCACGATCACCCGGACGTCATCGTGCTCGACCTGGGGCTTCCTGACCTGGATGGAGCCGATGTGATCACCGGGCTGCGCGGCTGGAGCACGACCCCCATCATCGTGCTGTCCGCCCGCACCGACTCCGGCGACAAGGTCGAGGCGCTCGACGCCGGCGCCGATGACTACGTCACCAAACCCTTCGGCATGGACGAGCTGGTGGCCCGGCTGCGCGCCGCGGTCCGCCGTGCTGCCACGCAGGCCACCGGCGGTGAGCCCGTTGTGCACGCGGGCTCGCTGGATATCGATCTGGCCGCCAAGCAGGTCACCCGCGACGGCGCGGTCGTCCATCTCACCCCCACCGAGTGGGGAATTCTCGAACTTCTCGTCCGCCACCAGGGCAAGCTCGTCACTCAACGCCAACTGCTCGCCGACGTCTGGGGTCCGCGCTATCGCAGCGAGACCCATTACCTGCGCGTCTACCTGGCCCAGCTACGACGCAAGCTCGAGCCCGACGCCTCCCATCCCCGCCACCTGGTCACCGAACCCGGCATGGGCTACCGCTTCCAACCCTGACCGCGATTAGCCCGCGGCGGTTCGCTGCTTGTGGGTCGTACGGGCGTAGTTGGGATCGGTGACAAGCCTGCTGTGCCGGACGCTGTAGGTGAAGTACACGACAAATCCGATGACCATCCAGATGATGAAGCGCAGCCACGTGGCGCCCGGCAGATTGAGCATCAGATAAAACGACGCCAGGACCGCGAGAATGGGAACCGCGGGCACGCCCGGGCAGCGGAATGCCCGCGGCAGGTCTGGGCGGGTGCGGCGCAGCACCAGGACTCCGATGGCGACGAGGAGGAAGGCGAACAGGGTTCCGATGTTTACCAACTCGGCGAGTTCGGTGAGGGGCACGAACGTCGAGAGCAGTGCCACGACGACGCCCGTCGCGATTGTCGTCCGGACTGGTGTGCCGAAGCGCGGGCTGACCGCGGCGAACGCAGGCGGTAGCAACCGGTCGCGACTCATCGCGAAAAAGACCCGGCTCTGCCCCAGCATCAGGATCAGCATCACGGTGGTCAGGCCGAGCAGCGCCCCAACCGAGATCACCGTCGCGAAGCCCGGTTTGTCCACCGAACGAAACGCTTCAGCCAGCGGCGCATTGATCTTGATGTCGGTGTATTTCACCATCCCGGCGATCACGAGCGACACGGCGACGTACAGCGCAGTGCAGATGCCCAAGGAGGCGAGGATGCCGATGGGCATATCCCGCTGCGGTTTCTTGGTCTCCTCCGCGGCGGTTGCCACGATGTCGAAGCCGATGAATGCGAAGAACACCAGTGCGGCGCCGGTGAAGATACCAGTGATGCCGAACGAACCGGGGGAAACGCCGAGATCCTGCAGCAGCGATGGCGTGCTTTGGGCACCCCCGGCTCCCGGGGAGCCGGACGGCGGGATGAACGGCGAGTAGTTGCTGGCCTTGATGTAAAAACACCCGGCGACGATGACGAAAAGCACGATGCCGACCTTGACCGCGACGATCACCATGTTGACTTGCGAGGAGATCTTTATGCCTAGACAGATCACCGCGGTGAGGATGAGGACTATTGCGGCCGCCACGACGTTGTGCGAACCACCATATGCCCAATGCGGAATGGTGACACCAGCCGATTTCATCACATCGGCAAAGTATGACGACCAACCAACGGCCACCGTGCTGGCACCGAGCGCGAGTTCGAGGACGAGGTCCCAGCCGATGATCCACGCAACGAACTCGCCGAGACTGGCGTAGGAAAAGGTGTAGGCCGAGCCGGCCACCGGCACGGTGCTCGCGAACTCCGCATAGCACAGGCCGGCGAGCGCGCAGGCGATACCGGCGAAGACGAACGACAGCGCCACTGCTGGACCTGCTTGGACCCCGGCGGCCTTGCCAGTGAGGACGAAGATACCGGTGCCGACGATCACGCCGATCCCGAACAAGGTGAGCTCAACCGGGCCCAGCCGTTTGCGGAGCTGGTGGGCCGGCTCCTCAGTGTCTGCTATCGACTGCTCGATGCTTTTGGTTCGCCCGAGGTTCACAACCTACCTCCACACCGGGTAGCACACGCGGCTCGCGATCAGGTCTGGAAAGCGCAGGGGGGCGTGGCGGGTCCTCATTTCCGAGCACCTCCCGAAACTGGCCGGCTGCACACGGTATCCGCGCACGTCCGTGTGGCGCCGTGAATTGTACGACGCAAACATCGATTCCGCGGAAACGCGCCGAACGGAATGGCAGCCGCGCTCAGCTCCGGAGTGTGCTGAGGTCGATGGTCGGGTTGTGCGAGCGCGCTCAAGCACACCGGCTAACGGCGCTGCAGGTCAGATGGCGTAGGTGCGCAGGACCCGCAGCGCCGCCGCAGCGTGCGGTCCGGCGACGGCCAGGTCCGATTGTTCGGCGGGTAGCCGGCGGGCGCCGACGCGGCAGAACGTCCCGGCAGGTCCGGTGATCAGCGACGGCGCGTCCGCCGGCCCGAATTGCCACATCTGACCATCCGGCGCGAGCAGTTCACACCGCACCGGCGCGGCTTGCTCCCCGGCGACTGCGAAGGCGTACGGCAACGAACGGTGCGCCAGCCACGCAACGTGCCACAGCCGCACGGTGTCGGGGTAGGTGATGCCCAGCGGGACGGTGATGTCCAGGGCGTGCGCCCAGTGCTCCGCGAGGCGGGTGGTGGCCAGTGTCCGAGGGGTGAGCGGGATAGTGGCCCATCGCAGCCGCACCGTCGGTGGGCAGGCGCGCAACGCGGCCAGCGCAGCGCGGCGGGCGGTTTGCCACCGGGTGAACACGGCCGTGGGTGGCGCGCAGCGCTGCACGGCGACGAGCCGGTCCATCAATTCGTCAAGCGGTGGCCCGGCGCGGTCGCGGATTAGCAGCGGAGCCTCGTTGCCCATGACGCTGGCGATCAGGTATTCCTCGGTCTGCGCGAGGTGCAGGACCACGTCGGCGATGGTCCATCCGGCGGCGCCGGAGGCGTGGTACCACGCGTCCGGGTCCAGGGCAGCGAGGACGGCCTCGAGCGCGTCCTGCTCAGCGGCGAGATCGTCGAACACGTCCCCGGTCGGCATTCGTACTGTCACCCGGTGCAGCCCACGATTCCTCCAGCGATCAGTTGAGCAGCGGCTCCGATCAGTTAAAAGGTACGAGCGTCAGCGGCACGGGTCCGGCAGGTCGCAGGGTGATGCCGATGGTCAGCGGCACTGGACGGGGTGGGGCGTGCAAGCCGAAGGCGCGGACGATGCTGGCCGTGGCCAGGGTCGCCTCGAGCATGGAGAAATACTGGCCGATGCAGGCTCGCGGGCCACCACCAAAGGGCAGGTATGCGTAGCGGTGGCGCTGTTTTTCCTGCGCTGGGGTGAAACGGTCGGGGTTGAAGCGTTGTGGTGCTTGCCATATTCGTGAGTGGCGGTGGGTGACCCAGGGGCTTACGAGCACGTCGGCGCCCGGCGGGAGGTGGTAGCCGTCGATTGTGTCTCCCTCGGGAGTCTGCCGTCCCATCCCGTAGGCCGGCGGGTAGAGCCGCATCGCTTCCTTGATGACCTGGGTGGTATAGGCCAACGCGGCAATCCGCTCGACGGTCGGTCCCTGATCGTCGGCGCCGAGTACCTGCTCGGCCTCGACGCGCACCCGCTGTTGCACGTCAGGATGGCGTCCGAGTAGGTGCAGCGCAAACGTCAGCGCGGTCGCGGTGGTCTCATGACCGGCGAGCAGGAAAATCAGCACCTGATCCCGAACCTCGGCGTCGTCCAGCGCGTCGGCGCCGATGGCATCAGGATCGCGGGCGCATAGCAGCAACGACAGTAAGTCCTCGCCAGCAGCGCTAGCGCGGCGACGGTCGATGATGCCCTCCACCACCTCGTACAGCTGCCGTTGGGCGCGCACAGCGCGGCGGTTGGCTGGAGTTGGCCAGCTCGCCGGCAGGCGCAGCGGAGATCGGCCGCGGCGCAGGACATGCGCGCTGACCACCGGTAGCGCCTCTCGCAGCACGGGCGTGGCCTGGTCCAGATCGTCGCCGAACAGCACCCGCCCGATCACAGCAAGTGTCATGCGCATCATGTCCTCAGCCGCGTCGACTGTGCCGCCGTGTCGGGTTGCGGCGTGCCAGCGACCGATCAGTGCCGCGGTCTCTTCGGCCATCACCTCGACGTAGCCGGCGACCCGGTGGCGGGTGAACAGCGGCTGAATGAACCGCTTCTGACGCTGCCAGCGGTCGCCGTCGCTGGTCAGAAGGCCGTCGCCGAGCATTGCCGCCGTCTCCCGGTAAAACAGGTTGTCCTTGGTGTAGCGCTGGCCCGTGCCGGTCAGTACCTGGCGCACCCCCTC
>JBHELN010000426.1:0-5350 GCA_046263115.1 Pseudonocardiaceae bacterium
CAGCCAGCACGACAGATCGTGGCAGACGTGCAGCGCCACCTTCGCCGGCGGGGTGGTCCGGAAGTGCGGGTAGAACGAGATCAGCCCCTCGATCTCATACCGAGGGCGGCGTGTATCGCGCGCCAGCTCCTCTAGCTCCTCGCGGGGCAACCAGCCCAGCCGGGCCTGGATCGCGTTCAGCGCCGGGATCAGCGACGGACCGGGGAACTTCCCTGCCCGTGCCTCCACCCCGGGAAGACGCCGCGACCGCACCGAGGCAGCCCGGTCTGATACTTCTGTCACGCTCGTACTCCCACGGGCTCAATCTGCACGGCGCAGAACTTGAACTCCGGAATCTTGCCGAACGGATCGACCTCATCGATCGTCAGCAGGTTGGCCGCGGCCTCCCGGAAGTGGAACGGAATGAAGCAGTTGCCCAGCTGCTCACGGCGCGACACCCGCACCAACAACTCGATCACCCCGCGCCGGGACCGCACCCGGGCCATCTCCCCGTGCGACAGCCCGCGGTCGGCGGCGTCCTTGGGGTGCATATAGACCTCGGCCACCGGCGAGATCGTGTCCAGCGCGAAGGAACGGCGGGTCATCGAGCCGGTGTGCCAGTGTTCCAGCAGCCGGCCGGTGTTGAGCACCAGCGGGTACTCCGCGTCCGGCAGTTCCTTGGCCGGTAGCCACTCAGCGGGCACCAGGTGGGCCAGACCATCGTCGGTGTTGAACCGCTCGTCGAACATCACGACCAGGCCGTCGGAGTGCTCGGGGTCGGCGTTGGGGTAGAGCTTCCCGCTCAGCCCGAGGTTGTCGTAGGACAGGTTGGCGTACGAAGGCATCAGCGCGACCATCTCGTCGAAGATCTCGCTCGGCCCCGAGTAATCCCAGTCCAGGCCGATCCGCCGGGCGATGTCCTGCACTACCTCCCAGTCGACCCGGGCCTGACCGGGCGGGTCCAGCACCTTGCGGCCGAGCTGCACCCGCCGGTCGGTGTTGGTGTAGGTGCCGTCCTTCTCCAGGTAGGAGGACGCCGGCAGAACCACATCGGCGAACTCGGCGGTCTCGGTGAGGAATATGTCCTGTACGACCAAGAAGTCCAGCGCGGACAGCGCCTTGCGCACCTTGTTGATATTCGGGTCGGACAGGAACGGGTTCTCGCCCAGCATGTACATGCCGCGCACCCCGCCAGGTGTCAGGGCTGACTTGATAATCTCCGTGACCGTCAGCCCCCGGTTCGGGTCCAGCGGCGTACCCCATGCGTCCTCGAAGACCTTCCGCGCTGCCTCACGGTCCACGCCCTGGTAGTCGGGGTAGAACATCGGGATCAGCCCGGCGTCGGACGCACCCTGCACGTTGTTCTGTCCACGCAGCGGGTGCAGCCCGGTGCCCGGCCGGCCGACGTTGCCGGTGATCGAGCACAGCGCGATGAGGCAGCGGGCGTTGTCCGTGCCTGTGGTGTGCTGGGAGATCCCCATGCCCCAGTAGATGATCCCGGCGCGAGCCTCGCCCCAGATACGGGCCACCTCGCGGATGGTGTCGGCGTCGATGCCGCAGATCTTGGCGGCGCGCTCGGGCGGGTAGTCGGCCACGGTGCGGGCGAGTTCGTCGTAGTTCGACGTGCGCTCGGCGATGAACTCGCGGTCGATCAGCCCCAGTCGGATGACGTCGCGCATTAACGCGTTGTAGAACGCCACGTCGGTGCCGGGTTTGATCTGGCAGTGGATGTCAGCGTGGTCGGCCACCGTCCCGGCCCTGGGGTCCACGTAGATGATCGTGGTGCCGCGCCGTCGCGCCTGTTTGAAGAACGAGGAGGCCACTGGGTGATTAGCCGTGGCGTTGCTGCCGGTGATGATGACAACGTCGGCGTTCATGACGTCGCCGTAGGTGGTGGACACCGCGCCCGACCCGATGCCTTCGAACAGTGCCGCTACCGACGAGGCGTGGCACAGTCGGGTGCAGTGGTCCACGTTGTTCGTCCCGAACCCAGCCCGGATCAGCTTCTGGAAAAGGTAGGCCTCCTCGTTGGAGCACTTGGCCGAGCCGAACCCGGCGATCGCGCCTGGGCCGCCCTCGGCGTGGATTTCCTTCAGGCGCCGGGCGACGAGTTCTAGTGCTTCCTCCCAGGTGGCCTCGCGGAAGTGCGGCAGCACCTCGTCGTAGTCGACTAGCCCACCTGGCTTGCGGCCCTTGCCTTTCCGGCCCTTGCCGTTCCGGCCGCCGCCGGAGCGTTCCCCGCCGCCGACCCGGCCGCGGTCGTTGTCGGCGTCGCCGCGTACGTCGGTTGAGAGTGGCCCCTTCGGGTAGGACGACTCGCGGCGGATCAGCGGCACGGTGAGCCGTTGCGGGGAGGCTGCGTAGTCCCAGCCGTAGCGGCCCTTCACGCACAGTCGACTCTTCGATCCGGGCTGATCACGCCCCTCGGCGAAGGCAATGGCTCCGCGGGTGCGGTCGACGTGGTAGGTCAGTGCGCATCCGACCCCACAGTACGGGCAGACGCTGTGCACAGCGTCGAGCTCGGAGCGGGGTCGAATAGGGATGTTGTTGATCGGTTTGTTGGTTAGCGCGCCGGTCGGGCAGGCCTGGACGCACTCGCCGCACGTCACGCAGGAACTGGCGCCCATCGGGTCGTTGAGATCGAAGGCAATCCGGGTGGCGTAGCCCTTGCCGGACCGGCCGATGACATCGTTGCCCTGGATGTCGTCGCACGCCCGCACGCAGCGGTCACACAGGATGCAGGAGTCGTGGTCGACGTCGATTACCGGATTGGAGGAATCCCGGCCCCGTCCTGAGCCGAGCGGAAACTCCGTCGTCTCGCGCGCGACCCCGTACCGGTCCGCGAGGGCCAACAGCAGGTTGTCGCCGGTCGTGTTCTGTTTCGGGTCCTCGGCGCATGGGGGCTGGTCGGCCAGCAGCAGCTCGGTGAGCGTGGCCCTGTTGCGTTCCAGCTCGGGGGTGGACGTCTTGACTTCCATCCCGTCCTCGCACGGGCGCACGCACGCCGCCGCGAACGCCCGGCCGCCGGTGTCCACGACGCACATCCGACACACGCCGACTGGGTCGTAGCGCTCGTTGTGGCAAAGCACCGGGATGTCGACGCCGACCTGCCTGGCGGCGTCGTAGATGGTGGTGCCCTCCGGCACCGTTGCGGTGTGACCGTCAATTTCTACCGTGACGGTGTTGACGGTCGTGACCGGTTCCTGCACAGCGGTCATTGCGGCTCTCCCGCAGGTTCGACAGGTTGTTGCGCACCCCACACTAGTTGACTTCGGGTGGTCCGGCGTTCGGAGAACGGCCCACTCACGCATCCAGCAAGAGGTCCGCGAGGTCCCCCGGGGCAACGCGTCCAGCCTCGTCCAGCCCGCGAGCGGCGTAGTAATTGTCGATCATGCTCTGCAGCCGTTCGGCGGACAGTGTCCCGGTACGTCCGGAAGCCAGCTGCAGCGGGGTGGAGAGCATTCGTGCCGGCAGCCGGTCGTCCTCGGCGGTGGCGCCCTCCCGGATGTTGAACGCCCGCTTGGCCCGTACGATCCTCCGCGCGGTCTCCTGCAGCTCGTCGGCGTCAACGGCCCAGCCGGTGACCGCGCGTAGCAGCGCCGCCCACTCGATGAACGGTTCGGTGAAGGCCCCACGCAGGAACTTGCAGAGGATCATCGAGTCCATCACCGCCGCGCGGTCCTCGGTTGCGATGGCCGCCGCGACGTGCGCCGCCCCGCCAGCCAGGCGATCCAGGTCTCCGGACAGGTCGGCCTCGTAGGCCCCGGAGCGGTTGTGGTCAGCGCCGCGGGCGTTCACCGCCAGCCCCAAGGCCATCGACTGCAGGGTCCGGGGTTCGTATCCGGGCAGCTCAAGCCCCTTGACCTGGGGGGCGAACTCGATCGAGTCATGGCCGACAGTGGCTGCGGCCCGCCGTGAGCCCTGGGCGAGCAGCTCGCCCAGCCCTGGTTCGGTCGAACCGATCGCGTCGAGCGCCCGCAGCAGCGCGGCGCCGTCGCCGAAGCGCAGCCAAGGAGCGTCGAGCAGGCCGCGCTCGACGCACTCCATGGCCCAGGCGATGGTGCCCCCGGCGGAGATCGTGTCGATGCCCAGCTCGTCGCACTTCGCGCTGGCGGCGAACACGTCGTCCGGGTCGGACACCCCGCACAGCGGGCCGAGTGCGAACACGTTCTCGTATTCCATGCGCTGGTGGCCGCCGCCCTTGCGGGAGTAGATGTGCTCGCAGCCGATGGAGCAGGACGCGCAGCTGTTGCGGGCCACCGCCCGCATGTCGTGCAGCTGCTCGGCGGCCAGCTGTGGCGCGCCCTCGAAGGTGGCCGCGGTGAAGTTGCGGGTGGGCAGCGTGCTGACCGCGTTAAAGGCCAGCAGGTTGGCCAGGGTGCCCAGCTCCCGGTACTTGGCTGTGGCCGGGCCGAAGCTGCGCTTCCGCAGGTCCCGCGCGGCCTGCAGCACCGCCGGTGGATCCGCCACGGCGACCTTGGTCGCGGCGCGCACCAGGACCGCCTTGATGTTCTTGGCGCCGAGCACCGCGCCGAGCTCGCCCCGGCCAGCGTGCCGCCCGTCGTGGCTGACGGTGGCGTAGCGGACGGAGCGTTCCCCCGCCGGGCCGATCGCCGCGGTGCGCCAGCGTCGGCCGAACCGCTCGCGCAGCCGCGCCTCGGCCTCCGCGGCGGGGAGTCCGGCCAGGTCGCGGGCGGACTCAACGCGGGCCTCACCGCCGTCGACGAGCACCACCGACAGCTCGTCGGCCCGCCCCCGGAGCACGATCGCGTCGTGCCCGGTGAGCTTGCCCGCGATGGCGAACTGGCTCGATGCAAGCGCGTCGGTGAGCAGCCCGGTGAGCGGCGACTTGGCCACCACGGCGAACTTCGCGCTGGTAGTCAGCGGGGTGCCCACCAGGGGCGAGAACACGAACGCCAGGGGCGCGGCGGGCGCCAACGGGTCTATCTGGGTCGGCGTGAGTCGGTGCATCAGCCAGGCACCCAGACCGACCCCGCCGAGGTAGGACCTCAGCACTCGCTCGGTGATGTCCAGGCGCCGGCTGCTCGCCGTTTGGGCACTCACCTCCACCAGCAGCGCCCGCCCGAAGTATCCGCCCGCGGTCACACCACGACTGTAGGCCTCTCCGCGTGGTGCTACCGGGTCGTTCCGGACCTCAACCCCCCGCGTCCGCCGAGAGGAACGCGACATTGTCACCGGTCACCAAGGGAAGGTGTGGGTCACGGGTCATCTGGTCGGCGTTCAGGGCCGCCACCACGTGGCGGCCCAGCTCCAGCCCCACTCCAGCCGCCGCCTCCCCGAGCGTGGCAGCCGGAATGAGTCGACGACCCCCTCGGCCCGCCCGGGCCAGCGCGCCAAAACATTCGACAGC
>JBHELN010000427.1:0-7657 GCA_046263115.1 Pseudonocardiaceae bacterium
GCCCTACACCGTGCTCGTCTACCCGCTGGTGTTGCTGCCGCTGGTCCGGTTGTGGTCAGTATCGCGGGTTCATGGTTATGTCACTCCCGCGGACTTCGTTGCCGGACGGTACGGCTCGGATACGCTGGCGCTGCTGGTAGCGATCACCGGAATTGTCGCGACGATGCCGTATATCGCCCTGCAATTGGCCGGGCTGGAAGCGGTGTTGCGCACGATGGGCCTCAACGGGTCCGGGCTGGCCGGGCATCTCCCGCTGTTCGCCGCGTTCGTGATCTTGGCCCTTTACACCTACCAGTCCGGCCTGCGGGCTCCCGCGCTGATCGCGTTCGTCAAGGATGCACTGATTTACCTGGTGATTATCGCAGCCGTGGTCATCCTGCCGGCCAAACTCGGCGGCTGGGGCTCGATCTTCGATGCCGCTGACGCGAAGTTCAATGCCACGAAAACGCCTAGTGATGGCATCCTGCTGGGCACCAACAACCAACTGCAATACGTCACGTTGGCGCTGGGCTCGGCGCTGGCACTGTTCCTCTACCCGCATGCGGTGACCGGCGCGCTGGCCTCCCGTAGCCGCAACGTGATCAAGCGCAACATGGTGGCGTTACCGGCATACTCGTTGCTGCTTGGATTGCTGGCGCTGCTCGGTTACGCAGCGATCGCGGCGCACACGAAACCGATCGTCAATGCGGCCACTGGCCGGCCGGATTCCAACACTGTGATTCCGATGCTCTTCGAGGGGCAATTCTCCTCCTGGTTCGCCGGAATCGCCTTTGCGGCAATCGGTATCGGGGCGCTGGTGCCTGCTGCGATCATGTCGATTGCGGCGGCGAACCTGTGGACCCGCAACATCTACAAGGCCTACCTGCGCCGGGACGCCACAACTGGGCAGGAGTGCAAGCAGGCCAAGATCGCTTCGCTGGTGGTGAAGTTCGGTGCAGTCGCATTTATTGTGTTCGTCGACCCGCAGTACGCGATCGACCTCCAACTGATCGGCGGCGTGATCATCCTGCAGACCTTGCCCATGGTGGCGATCGCGCTCTACACCCGCTGGTTCCACGTCTGGGGATTGGTTGCGGGTTGGGTGGCCGGTATGGGATGGGGCCTGGTGATGCTCTACGGCATCCCCAATCCGGCCACCGGAAGGCAACATTTCGGTGGATCGGCACTCGCGCTGAACAAGTTGTCCCTGCTGGGTTGGCATCCATTCGCTGGTTCGCCGATGCAGATCTACGTGGGATTCGTCGCGCTCATCGGTAATCTTGTGGTGGCGGTGGTGGTGACGGTCGTGGCGCGCCAGCTACGCGTATTCAACGGCACCGACGAAACCGACCCGGCCGACTACCTCGAAGATGACGGTTCGCCGCGCCTGCGCCCCGTTGCCAACCTGCTCCGGTAGCGTCCCACTTTTCTGCGGTCGCGGTGATCTCGCAACGGTCACCACAGACGGGCTGCTATCTGCCGAGGATGGCCTGCGTTTCGGTGATCTCGCGCTGTTGGGTGTTGATAATGCGCTGGGCGAGTTGGCGGGCGCCAGGATTCTGCCCGGCGCGTAGCTCTGTCTGAGCTATCGTGATAGCCCCTTGATGATGGGTGATCATCATCTGTAGGTACATCTGGTCGAACGCGGGCCCGGTGGCTTGCTCGAGCTGCTGCATCTCGTCGCCGGACATCATGCCGGGCATGGGGCCGCTGACGTCGTGATCCATCTGGCCCATGTCGCCTTGTTCGATGCCGCCCATGGGGTTGTTCGTGGCGGGTACCGGGTCGTGCCAGGCGCGCAGCCATCCGCTCATCTGCTCGAGTTCGGATTGCTGAGCGGCCTGAATGCGGGCAGCAAAGTCTTTCACCTGGGGTGATACCGCCTGTTGGACGGCCAATCTGGACATGGTGATGGCCTGGGCGTGGTGCGGAATCATGTTCTGCGCGAACGCGACATCGGCCTGATTGTGGTCCTGGGGTATTGCCGGGGTGCTAGAGGAGGGCGCGGTGGTGTTCGTGCCGCAGCCGCCGAGGGCGGCACCAACGGTGGGAGCGGCGGCCAGAACCGCGACCAAGATGATCACTATGCGCCTGGTCATGGCTGTATTCCTCTGCGTAGGCGAGTTGGCTGAATCGGTGGCTGATAGCTCAGCGGCCGTCAGCGCATCGGGACGCATTGTCGTGTGCGCGGAGTGCCCAGCATGGCCGCTGGGTTCGGCGACCAGATGGTGCATGCCAACCAGGCCAGCTGCGCCGGTGACGCCAGTAACCACTGGTATCGAGTCGTGCCCGGTCCTCCCTGCACCGCAGCGACGATAGTCCCCGGAGCCCGCCGACGACCCGCCCCCCGTTCTGACACCGGCGCTGGGGTGAGGGCTCGCGCATCGTTGCGTTCACCGGCTGTGTCGCTGCCCGCACCGAAGGCTCATCACTGGCATGCTGCGCGGAGTATGAGCATCCGCACCGTTGTCGTAACCGCCGGCATCATCAGCGTAGGGCTGCTGACGGCGGCCTGCGCTGGAGGTTCCACGCCAGCTGACGCGAGACCGTCGCCGAGCCGAACCACCGCGCCCTCGGAGGCGCCGACGACGCCAGCGCCCGCCCCTGGGATGAGCTGGTTGCGGGTGGCGCCGCAGGAGGGTTTAAGGGGCGCGACGGTCAAGGTCGATGTGGCGTGTCTGGACGACCTGGGTGCGGTGCACTCGCCGGTGCTTGATACCGGTGCGTTGCAACCGGACCCCAACGGCCACCAACCGTGGCATCTGTTCGCAACCGCCATGGTTCGACCAGACGCCGCTCCCGGCTCGTACCCAGTTTCTGCGGCCTGCGGCACACAACAGCTATCCGCCACTTTCACCGTCGTACCGCATCCCTGACCAAAACCAATCCTGCGCCAGCACAACCGTTCCAGAACGCGGATAATCAACACCGTTGGACGGAGGTAGTGGGGTGTTCGTCGATCGTGCCGACGCGGGCAAGCAGCTGGGTCAACGGTTGCAGCATCTGCGCGGCACCGACGTGGTGGTGCTTGGCTTGCCTCGCGGCGGGGTCCGGGTAGCGGCGGAAGTGGCGGCTGCCCTTGGTGCTCCATTGGACGTGGTCGTGGTGCGCAAACTCGGCGTCCCGTCGGTGCCGGAGTTGGCCATGGGTGCCATTGGTGAAGGTGGCGTGCGCATTGTGCTTCCTGAGACGGTGCGACGCGCAGGCGTCACTCCGGAGGCATTCGACGCAGTGGAACAGCGGGAACGAGTTGAGCTACAGCGCCGCGCTGAGCGGTTCCGCGGTGATAACCCCCGCATTCCATTAACCGGACGGACCGCGGTCGTGGTCGACGACGGCATCGCGACCGGCTCTACCGCGCGGGCTGCCTGCCAGGTTGTCCGAGCTCAGGGTGCAGCCCGGGTCGTCCTTGCGGTCCCGGTGGCGCCCCAGGACTGGGTCCGCGGGCTCTCCGACGCCGCCGATGAGTTGATTGCGCTGACTACTCCACGGCAGCTGCAGGCGATTGGCATGTGGTACTCCGACTTCTCGCAGAGTTCCGATGACGAGGTCGTCAACTGCCTTCGCAGCGCTATTCGAGGTTGACCCGACATCGGATCGTAATGTCCGGATTTAATGCGCCGACCGTGGCCGGAATTAACGTAAGTATGCACCACGTGGATGGCTATTGAATTGGTAACGCTGCCACGCTGGTAATCGATGACCCCGTCAAGGCGGCATCGGCGAAGCGCTGGGCCCGCGTCCGGTATTTCCGCGTCGACGGTCTCGGCTGGGGCAGCGGCTACGGCTGTACCGGCGGGCGCGCCGGGCCCGCCGGGCGCGACGTCGGGCACTATGTGGCGAAAGGTCATCAGTCGGTTACTAATGGTAATGAGTTTGTTGGTATTGGAGACATTGATGCTGGGCGGAATCGTCAGCTGGTGGATGGGCTGGCATCTGTAGGCCACCCGGTTACGGTGGCGCTATGACAACTACCGGGATCCGCCTCACGCAGTACGCGCACGGTGGTGGCTGCGCCTGCAAGATCCCTCCCGGTGAGCTCGAATCGGTACTGACCGGGCTGATCGGTGCCCATGTAACCGATCCGGCTGGCGAGCTCGTGGTCGGCCTGGAAGACGGTGACGACGCTGCGGTGGTGCGGATCCGGGATGGTCTCGCGGTGATCGCGACTGCGGACTTTTTCACCCCGGTGGTCGACGACCCCTATGACTGGGGGCGGATCGCGGCGGCCAACGCCCTGTCGGATGTCTATGCGATGGGCGGGCGGCCGGTGGTGGCGGTGAACCTGCTCGGCTGGCCGCGCAATGTGCTGCCCTTCGAGCTGGCCGCCGAGGTGCTGCGGGGCGGCCGCGATGTGTGCGCTGCCGCGGGCTGCCACCTGGCCGGCGGGCACAGCGTGGATGACCCGGAACCCAAGTACGGCATGGCGGTCACCGGTGTCGCCGACCCGCAGGTGATCCTGCGCAACGATGCCGGGGTCGCAGGAATGCCGCTGTCGCTGACCAAGCCGCTCGGCGTCGGGGTGCTCAACACCAGGCACAAGGCCACCGGCGAGGTTTTCCCGCACGCGGTGGCGACGATGACGACGCTCAACGCCGCCGCCGCGGCGGCAGCGGTGGCCGCCGGCCTGCGGTGCGCCACCGACATCACCGGATTCGGGTTGCTCGGGCACCTGCTGAAGCTGGCCCGCGCCAGCGGGGTCTCGGCGGTCGTGCACGCGGCCGCGGTCCCCTACCTGGACGGCGCGCGCCAGGCGCTGGCCGATGGCTATGTCAGCGGGGGCACCCGGCGCAACCTGGACTGGGTCCGCCCCCACCTCTCTGCGTCAGCATCGGTAAGCGAGGACGAGTTGCTGCTGCTCGCCGACGCCCAGACCTCCGGGGGCCTACTAGTCGCCGGCGAAATCCCCGGCGCCCCCGTGATCGGGGAGTTAAGACCGCCAGGAGAGGATCTCCTGGCGGTCTTGTGAGTGGCGATGCGAGCACTGGGTCGCATCGCCACTCACGGGTATGCCGGGTCGCAGCCGAGCAAACCAACCCAGGGCGCTGTGCCGTACAGGACAAGGCCTAACCTGTGCAACGTCGAGGGCCCGGCAAAACTGGGGGTTGCCGGGCCCTCGCGCATTCGTGAACCGCTGGCTGGTCGTATGGTCGACGGCATGGGGCTCACCGTGGTGGGCATCGGTGGTTCGATGCGTGAGGACTCACAGTCCGAGCGTGCCCTGAGCGTCGTCCTGCACAGTGCCCGCCTCGCCGGTGCGGACACCGTCGCGATCACCGGCACGGAGCTGGTGTTGCCGTTCTATGACCCGGCGGTGCTCGAACGCAGCACAGCGGCCCGCCGGCTGGTGAACGTGTTACGTGAGGCCGACGGGGTGGTGCTGGTCTCGCCTGGCTATCACGGCACCGTGTCGGGGCTGGTCAAAAACGCGCTCGATTACGTCGAGGACCTCCGTGCCGACACCCGGCCTTACCTCGACGGGCGCGCGGTTGGCTGCGTGGCGATGGCGCTGGGCTGGCAGGCGGCGGTGACCACGCTGACCGCGCTGCGCTCCATCGTGCACGCGCTGCGCGGCTGGCCCACGCCGCTGGGCGCGGCGCTGAACTCCGCCGAGGTGACCTTCGATCCGGACGGTAATCTCTCCGATCCGGCGGTCGAGCGCACCCTGCGCACGATCGGCGAGCAGGTCGTGGACTTCGCGCAAGCGCGGGTCTCCCACATCGCGCCCTGAGCGCCGGGCATACCCGTCGTGAACTCGACGTGACCGGCATCTCCGCCCCGGCTGGAAATGGCGATGGCGTCGAGTTCACGCCAGGCTGACCTGGCTCGGTGCGGTTGGGATCGGGTCGTCGGGTTGCAGGCTGGCCCGGACGCGCAGAGCGCCGCCTTCCAGGCGGCCGCGCGGCCGGAGCCCGGCCCGGCGCAGTACCCGCGTCAACGCACCGTTGCCCACCTGCGACATCGCGAAGATCTCGGTGAGCTGGTCTGCCCGGGCCAGCTCGATCAGGTTGCGGGCCAGCGCGGTGCCCACTCCCCGACCTTGCCAGGCGTCCTCCACCAGCAGCGCGATCTCCGCTGTACCGGGTGTGGCCTCGACTAGATTCGCCAGCCCGATCGCGGCCCCGCCATCGGGGGTCACCGCAAGAATGCTGGTTGAGCCGTCGGCGCCGATCAGCTGTTGCAGCACAGCCGCAGTCAACACCGGCCTGGTGGGCAGCGAACGCAGCGATCGGGTCTGCGGTGAGCAGCGCGCATGCAGCGCGGCGACCAACGGCGCATCCGCGGCGGTCGCAGCCCGCAGCACGACCTCGACCCCGTCGGTCAGCTGCACGCTGACTCGGGTTGGCGGCAGCCGCCGCCCGCCGGAACTGTTGGCGAGCTCGAGCAGTGCCGCCGCCTGGGCGATCTCGGTGGCGGTGAACGGCCAGCCGCGGCGCAACCGGAGCCGGGTCGCGCCGGTGCCGACCTCCGTCTGATGCGCAGCCTGATACATGGTTGGCGGTGCGGCGCGCGACTCCTGTGGTCCGGCCAGCTCAGCACGCAGCAGGGCGGCTACTGCGCGCGCGGCGCTGCCGGGATCGACGGCCACGCAGTGCGCCAGCGCCAGCGCGGTGTTCACCGGATCGGCCAACGCCTGCGCGTCGGCTTGCACGACCACAGTGACGCGGAACCCGCCGGCCTCCACGGCCTCCACCAGAGCCGGCACCGGCAGCTGCGGCGGCACCCGGACGAGCAGCTCGTCGGTCACCGCGCCATCGTGGGCCGGTTCACCGACGACATGCAGGGAGACGATGTTCGCCCCGCAACCGCCGATCGCGGCGGCGAGCGCGCCCAGCCGACCTGGCTGATCGGCCACGTCGACGTGCAGCCGCCATAGGGTCACGGTGACCACCTCCTGGCCCAGCCTGCTCTGTGGGGATTACCGCCACGTTGACCAAGGGTAAAGTCAATCGTTTCGAAGCGCCTCGCGCACGAACGCGACCTCGACGGCGGCATGTCGCAGGTTTTCTGCCACTACCAGCGATCCGTGCCCTGCGTCGTAGCGGTAGCACCGGTAGGGTTTGTCCAGCTCGGTGAGCTTGGCGAGGTAGTTGTCGATCTGGCGGATCGGGCAGCGCGGATCGTTCTCCCCCGCCAACACCAGCACCGGAGCCTGCACCTCGGCGACGTAGCTGATCGGTGACGATCTCCGGTAGACCGCGGGCAGTTCCTTCGGTGAACCGCCGAACAGCGCGCGGTCGAAGGCCCGCAGTGGTTCCATCTCATCGGCGTAAGCGGCAATGAAATCGCCCACCGGCACCCCGGCGACGCCGGCGGCCCAGCGATGCGACTGGGTGCCCAGCGCGAGCAGGACCAGATAGCCTCCCCATGACCAACCCTCCACCACGCACCGCGCCGGGTCGGCCAAACCGCTGGAGACCGCCCAGTCGTGCACGGCGGCCACATCGTCCAGTTCCGTGAGACCTGGCCGTCCCACAATGGCATCCCGCCAGGCCGAGCCGTATCCGGTTGATCCGCGGTAGTTGACGTGCACGACCGCGAAACCCGCGTCGAGCCAGAGCGCCCGGTCAGCCGAGAAACGGTCCTCATCGGCAGCATCCGGGCCGCCGTGTAGCAGGAACACGGTGGGCAGCGGACCCTCCGGAGCGCCGTCAGGTCTGGCCACCAGGGTGTGCAC
>JBHELN010000428.1:0-3042 GCA_046263115.1 Pseudonocardiaceae bacterium
GCACTCTACTTCGGCAGCCTCGGCGCGGCGGCGATCGTCGTGGGGGTGATCGTCGCCGCCGCCAGCCCGACGATCCAGCGGCTGATGGCCGGCGTGCGCTGATACGCGGCAGTACCAGTCGCCGGCTGGATCGTTAGACGGGACGCCGGGCCTTGTCCCGGTCAGCCGGAAACCGCCTACCTGTGGCGTACGAAGTGGGCCGCCTCAGCCCTCTTTTAGCTAATGCACGGCCGAGATGGGGACAGCTAGTGCGGCCCGCCACGGCCGACCGCGAACTCCAGGAGCCTCCGATGCCTGACTCACACATTGCGGTTTCGCGAGAAACCGACACATACGCATCGCACCGGATCGCCGCTGCGGCCGCCGCCAAGGCCAAGCGGTTGTGGCCCGGTGTGATCGGCGACGTGCTCGCCGAGGAGGTGATGGCAGCGCTGGATCTGCCGGCATGGTTGCGGCCGCAAACGCGCACCAGTCGACTCGTCGATGCGATACTGGCGTTCACCTACGAGCCAGCCGGCTCTCAGGGTGAGCGACCGGCTGCCTAGCGCGCCAGGTAACCACCGTCGACGGTGAGCACTGCGGTCAGTGTGCTGTGGCCCCGCTGTTGGCGGTCGGGAGCTGGGGTGGTGTGCTGGGCGGCGTGCCGCCGATGAATCAGCTGCCGCACCGGCCCGACACGCACCGCCGCGACACACACTGCTCCGACATGGACGGGGAGTCCGCGCAGCGGGACGGGTCCGCGCAGCGGGTGGCGTGGTCGGACCGGTCGTTGGCGCATGCGTCGGGGTCGATGGCGGTAGCCACAGTGATCAGCCGGGTAACGGGACTGGTGGCCAAGCTGCTGCTGGCCGCCGCACTGGGGTTCGGGCTGCTCAACGACTCCTACAACATCGCCAACGAGCTGCCGAACATGGTCTACGAGCTGCTGCTGGGCGGGGTGCTATCCAGCGTGGCAATCCCGGTGCTGGTCCGCGCCCAGCGCACTGATCCCGATGGCGGTCAGGCCTACGCCCAGCGGCTGCTGACGATGAGCACGGCCGCTCTGGTCGTAGGCACGGCCGCCGCGGTGGCAGCGGCGCCGTGGCTGATCCGGCTGTCGGTGACCGGCGGTCCGCACGCCAGCCCTGCGCTGGCCACGGCGTTTGCCTACCTGCTACTACCGGAGATCCTGTTCTACGGTCTGGCCGCGCTGATCGGCGCGGTACTCAACAGCCGCGGGGTGTTCGGGCCACCGGCGTGGGCGCCGGTGACCAACAACCTGGTGCTCATCGCGGTGATCGGCGCGTACATGCTCACGCCAGGGCGGATTAGCTTGCAGCCGAGCCTGATGGGTGACGTCAAGCTGTGGGTGCTCGGGGTCGGCACCACGCTGGGCATCGTGGTGCAGGCGGCGGTGCTACTGCCGGCGCTGCGCCGGTCGGGATTCCGGTGGCAGTGGCGGTGGGGTTGGGATCCGCGGCTGTCGTCGTTCGGCGGGCTGGCCGGCTGGGTGTTCCTCTACGTGCTGGCCGGCCAGGTCGGTCTGGTCGTCACCTACCGGATCGCCTCGGCCACCGCCGGGGGTGGGGTGGCGACCTACGCGTATGCCTGGACGTTGCTGATCGTGCCCTACGGGGTGCTGGGCAACTCCGTGCTGACCGCGCTGATGCCGCGGATCAGCCGAGCCACCGCGGAGGGGAACATCGGCGCGGTGGTTGCCGACCTGTCGCTGGGAACCCGGATGTCCGCACTGCTGCTGTTGCCGATCTCGGCACTGTTCACCGTGGCCGGTGGGCAGATCGCCACCGTGCTGTTCTCCTACGGTCATTCAGATCTCGCCCAAGCTGACCGGCTGGGCCTGACCCTGGCCGCGTCGGCGTTCGGCCTGCTGCCTTACGCCGTTGTGCTGCTGCAGCTGCGGGTGTTCTACGCGCTCGACGATGCCCGCACCCCCACAGTGATTATGGCATTGATGATCGTCGGGAAGATCGGCCTGTCGGTCCTGGCGCCGGTACTGCTGAGCCCCCAGCAGGTGGTGGTCGGGCTGGCTGCGGCCAACTCGGCGTCGTTCGTGATCGGCGCAATCGCCGGCCAGGTGTGGCTGGCGCACCGGCTCGGCCGGCTGCAGACCCGGCTGATGGCGAGCACGGTGGTGCGCATCGCGCTGGCTGCCGGCGCCGCCGCCGGCGCCGGGCTGGCCGCCGCCGGCCTAGGCCGGGTACTCGTCCTGCACGCGCTCCCCCCTGTGCGCGCCGCCGTGGAACTCGCCACCATCACCGTGCTGGGCACCACGGTCCTACTTATCGCGCTACACGCCCTCCGCGTCTCCGAGCTGCGGGTAGCGCTAACCCGCGCCGCCGGCCTGCTCCGCCGCTGAGGCCGGCACGCGCATTCAGCGGGGTTTTTGGCCCACCTCTTAGCCCGCTCAGCCCGCTGAATGCGGATTGTGGGCAACGTCGTCGAGGCCGCGTCTGGTGGCGGCAGCCGCCAGGTGAGCACGTGACGGGGTGCTCAGCTTGGTGAAAATATGCGAGAGGTGGGCCTTGACGGTGCCGAGGGAGATGAACATGCGCTCGCCGATCTGACGGTTGGTGAGACCACCCGCGATGTGGCGCACGACCTCCAGCTCAGTCGGGGTCAGGCTGTCCCAGCCGCGTGAGGGCCGTTTTCGCTCGCCGCGAGCCCGGCGGACGTAGCAGACCGCCGCGTCTGTGCTCAGCGCTGCACCTGCGGTGAATGCGGCGTGGTAGCCGTCGTCTCCGAGCGTTTCCCGGGTGGTGCGCTGGACACCGACCCAGAATTCGGGCTCGGGGGGGAAAGCGGACGGTGCCAAGCCGCGCTCGAGCCGCCGCCGCAGCGCCTAGCAGCCGCGCGGCTTCCTCGTCACTGTCCTGGGTGGCGGCAACGGCGGCGAGCACGTCGAGGCACTCCGGGATGTCGATCGCAAAGCCCTTGGCCGCAAGGCGGCCAAGGGCGTGGTGGACGTATCGCTCGGCGTCCGTCGCCGCGCCGGCGGCGAGGGCGAGGCGGCCAAGCAGGCGCTCGGCGCCGGCTTGCATCCAT
>JBHELN010000429.1:0-3479 GCA_046263115.1 Pseudonocardiaceae bacterium
GTGGTGATCGAGGCGTCCAGTACCTCCGGGGCCAAGATGCAGGCCCGGCTCGCCCTTGAGCACGGCAAGAAAGTGTTCCTGACCGGAAAACAGAGTCGGGGACGGGCGAGCGGAACCACCGGCTCTGCATGGTTGTGTCGCGGAGCCGGGGACGGGCGAAGGGGACCACCGGGAGGTGACCCGGTGGGGCGGTGGGCTCTGGCGGGTTTTAGGCGGTTTTGGCGGGGGTGAGCTTGACGTTGTAGCCCAGTGCCTGGAGTTGTCGGGTGAGGTGGTTGGTGCGTCGGGCGAGGTCGATGCGGCGGGTGTAGTAGTTGGGTCCGAGGTCGGTGAATTCGGCGGTGGGGTCGGCGAGCAGGTGGAAGATGATGATCAGGATGGATCGTTGCAGCGCGACTAGGGCCTTGGCCTTGGGCATCCGTTTGATTAGTCGTCGATAGCGTTCGCCGAGGAAGGTGTCGGTTTTGGCGGCGCCGGTCGCCATTTGGGCGAGCGCGGCTTTGAGGTAGTGGTTGCCTTTGCCGGTTTTGGCCCGACCGTTTTTGCGGCCGGACTGCACGGTGCGTGGGGAGACCTTGGCCCAGGAGCACAGTCGTTGGTGGCGGCCGAACACGGTCATGTCCAGGCCGATCTCGCCGATGACTGCGCGGACGGTGTCCGGGCCGGCGCCGGGGATCGCGCACAGCCGCTGGATGGCGCAGGCGTAGCTGGTCGCCGTGGGCTCTGGCCGGTCGGTGCCCTGGGTCTGGGCGCTGGGCTGGGAGCCGGTGTTGACAGCTGAGCCGGTGTGGGTCGTCTCGTGGGGCAGCGCGGCGATCGCGGCGTCGAGCAGCGCGGTGACCTCACTGATGCGCGCGGTGAGGTCGTCGAGCTGGTCGAGCAGCATCCGGGCCAGCCGGGCATGGTGATCGGTGAACCGGCCCTCCAGGGCTTCGGCTAGGGCGTCGCGGCGGACCCGGGCCCGGCCCTTGGCCAACTCGGCCAGCGCAGTGGGACTGCGCCGCCCGGCGATTAGCGCCTCGATCATCGCCCGGCCGGAGACTCCGTGGATGTCGGTGAGCACGGAGGATATCTTGATCAGCGCGTCCTCCAGCAGCTTTTCGATCCGCTGCTTGACCCGGGTTCGGTCTTCGACCAGGTCGAACCGGGCCCGAGCCAGATCCCGCACGTGGCGCATCGGCTCGGTGGGCACCAGCGAGGGCGACACCATCGAGCGCTCAGCCAACTTCGCCAGCCACACCGCGTCGATCTTGTCCGTCTTCGGCCGTCCCGGGACGTTTTTGGCCTGCGCCGCATTCACCAGCCACACCACCAGGCCCGCAGCCTCCAGCAGATAGTAAAACGGGCGCCAGTAGTCCGACGTCGACTCCAACACCACCCGCTGGATGCCCTGACAGCGCAGGTGATCGGCCAGCTCGACCAGCGCCCGGGTGGTCGATCCCACCTGCCAGACCTTGGTCACCCGCTTGCCCGGCACCGACTCGTGTGGCACCCGGGTACACACCATCCCGCCCGCCTTGGCCACATCGACCGCGGCGACCCGCTCCACGATCTGCTCGTCCTCCTCAACCTCAACCTCCATGGGCTGGTGCATCGATTCCGTCCTTGTCCTCGCGTGAGTACAGCGCAGACGGGGCTGCCCGAGGGTCCGGTGGGAGTGCCGAATCTGACCGGCGTGCTCATAGCAACAGTGCGCAACCCGCAAGCAGGGCCCCGGCGCCAGACTGATCAACGGCCTCCAGTGCCAAGAAAACAACGGCGCCGGGCGGGCAACCCCACGCACAGTTTTCACGCCGGCGCGGCGACCCTACCGGGGACATGGGGACTGACCCGAAAATAATGCCGGGGACGGGCAGGGATTGGACCCGGCGGAGCGTTAGCGGAGCCGGGTTGTTTTGTTGTTTTGATCAGGCGGCGGGGTGGATTGTGACGGTATGGCCGAGGGTTTCGAGCTTGGCGATGAGGCGCCGGGTTTCGCGTTGGGGATCGTGGCGCCGGTCATAGAAGTTCGCACCCGGGTCGGTGTAGGTGGTGTCGTTGGCCAGGATGTTCCAGATGATCACTCCTAGGGTGTGGGCGGTGGCGACGATGGCCTTTTTCTTGGCCGCGGGGTTGCGGTAGCCGCCGAAGCGCAGCACGAGCCGGTGATAGCGGGCGCGTAGCCGCCCGTTGGTCCGCACAGCTGACCACGCGGCCTCCACCAGAAGAGGTTTGAGATGCTGGTTGCCCTTGCGCGGGGTGCCGCGCTTGCGCTTGCCTGCGGATTCGTGGTTGCCCGGACACAGCCCGGCCCACGAGGCTAGGTGCGCGCCGTCGGAGAAGAACTCATCCGGGTTGGCTCCGATCTCGGCCAGGATGCCCGCCGCGGCGGTTGGTCCGATGCCCGGGATGGTCACCAGCAGGTCGCGTTGGCGGGCGAAAGGGACCATCATCTGCTCCACCTGCGCGTCGAGCCGCGCGATCATCTCATCGAGATGGTCGATGTGTTGCAGGTGCAGCTGACACATCAGCGCGTGATGGTCGTCGAAGCGGCCCTCTAATGCCAGGGTGAGGTCGGGGATCTTGGAGCGCATCCGGCCTAGGGCCAGATCGGCCAGGACCGCGGGTCGGCGTTCCCCGTCGATGAGAGCGTCGATCATCGCTCGACCCGAGACGGTGCCGATCGAGGAGGCCACCGAGTCCAATTTAATTCCCGCGTCTTGGAGCACAGCACCCAACCGCTGTAGCTCCGAACTGCGTGACCCGACCAGCTTTTTGCGATAGCGGACGACATCACGCACAGCCTTGATTTTCGGCTCGGGGACGAAACTGCCGCGCAGCAGGCCGCACTCCAGTAATTCCGCTCACCACACAGCATCGATGGCGTCGGTTTTCCGGCCGGGGACGTTTTTCACGTGCGCTGCGTTGCACACCAGCACCTGTTCGAAGCGTCCGTGCTCGATCAGCGCGTGATACACCGGCATGGTGTAGATCCCGGTGACTTCCATCGCTACCCTTGCGACCTGCAGGGATACCAGCCAGCGTGCCATCTCGGTGAGCATTCCGTAAAACGCCCGGAACTTACGCACCTCGGTGTGGCGCCGACCCGGCCCATCGCCGGGTGTCCGCACCGCGACCGTTATCTGATCTTTGTGGACATCAATCGCGGCGCACCGCGAGTACAACACCTGCATCGATCCCCACCCACCTTCACCCACGAAACGAAAGAAGGTGCGCGCCACCGGGAACCTCGAAAAATGAAGACACTAACGTACGCGCTCGTGGCGACACTCGGGAAACACCCGAACTACACGGCTCCTGCGTCAATCTAATGAACGGTCTCGACCGAACCAAGGAGAAACGACCTCGACAGGCGACACGCACACCCCAGTCTCATCCACCGCCAGCGGCCCGCCAATGGCCATCAAGATCTAAACGCGCGAGCAATCGCACACCACCGAAGGCGACAGCCGATCGATGATCAAACCAAGCCACACAAC
>JBHELN010000430.1:0-4607 GCA_046263115.1 Pseudonocardiaceae bacterium
TTGTCGAAGTGTCGCTGGGCATCATCACCCAGCAGGCCATCCGCCGCGGGACCTTCGCCTCGGTGCGCAATCTCATCGACGCGTTGGGTTCTCTTACCGACGGCTGGCAGGACCACCATGAGTCCTCACAGAAAGCGGTCAGTAACGAGAACTCCGCCACATCCCGGGTCGAAACAACGAGCCGTCAAAATACTTTTGACACGCCGCAGGTGGCCGGGGAGAGATCTCCACTATCAGGTGAAATCGGGACACCGAGGACCCGGCGGCGGCCTGCCGCCCAGGTTCGGGACACCAAGCCTGTGCGGGCCGAGTTTCATGGCGCGCGAGGCAGGCGATCCAGACCGACTGTGTGAGAGTCAGCCGTGAGCGCGTCGAGCGTGGCCGTGGCACCCTCCGGTCCACCTTCCTGGGGGAGGTCGATCGCCTACCGGCCGTTCTAGCGTCAGCCCATGCGCACCACCCGATCCCTGCCCACCTCGTCGGACCCTGACCCTGACCCCTGCAGCGTCCAACAGCCGACTGCCGTGAGTCACCCGTTGCGTGCGGTCATTTTCGATGTCGACGAGACGCTCGCCGACACCGAGCGCGACGGTCATCGGGTGGCGTTCAATGAAGCCTTCGAGGCAGCCGGCCTGAATTACCGGTGGGGGGTTGCCGAATACGGTGACCTGCTCACGACAACGGGCGGCCGCCGGCGCATCGAACGCTACCTCCGATCCAAGAAACACCATCCGGCCGAAGCCACTGCACTGGCCGCGGAACTGCACCGCGACAAGACCCACCGGTTCGCAGAACTTGTCCGCGCGGGCGCAATGGATGCCCGTCCGGGCGCCGCCGAGCTGATCGCGCAGCTGCGCGCCGAGAAAGTGTCCACCGCAGTGGCGACCACGGGGACCAGCGATTGGGTGCTGCCGTTGCTCGACATTCTTTTCGGGCTCGATGCATTCGATGTCGTCGTCACCGGATCAGACGTTACAGAGCTCAAGCCCGATCCGGCCGTCTACCATGAGACGTTGGCTCGTTTGGGCTTAAGTGCCGGCGATGCGATAGCCATAGAGGACTCGGCCAACGGAGTACAAGCCGCGCAGGCCGCCGGGCTGCGGTGCGTAGCTGTGGTCAACGGTTACACCCGCGACCAGGATCTGTCCGGCGCGATAGCAGTGCTCGACGATATGGCGCGCCCTGGCGGGGTATCCGTGCTGCGCGGCGATCCGCAACTTGGTGAGGGTTTGACCGTGGCGGCGTTGCGTCGCCTGGTCGTGGCGTAACGTCGAGCGGGGGAGCCAACAATTTGCAGGGAGGTGGATCAACCGTGTCCGGGTCGGTTCGGGTGGCAGTCATCGGCTCCGGTCCTTCCGGGTTGTACACGGCCGATGAGCTGAGCAAGCACGACGCGGTGTCGGTGGATGTCCTGGACCGGCTGCCCTGCCCGTATGGACTGTTGCGTTACGGCGTCGCGCCGGACCACCTCAAGATGAAGTCGCTGGAGGTCACGCTACGCAAGATCCTGGAGCGGCCAGGCGTGCGCTTTCTCGGCGGGGTTGAACTCGGCTCTGGCATCACCGTGGATGACCTACGGGAATGCTACGACGCGGTGGTGTATGCCACCGGCTCATCGGTGGATCGCCGGCTGTGCATTCCCGGTGAGGATCTTCCGGGCAGCTTCTCGGCCACTGAATTCGTCGCCTGGTACTGCGGCCACCCCGATGCCGAGGTGGACGCCTTCACGTTGGATGCGCGCAGCGCGGTGGTGGTCGGAGTGGGCAACGTCGCGGTGGACGTGGCGCGCATTCTCGCCAAGACGGCACAGGATCTCCACGTCACCGACATGCCTGAGCACGTGCTCAATGTGCTCGATTCCAGCGCCATCAGCGACATCTATATCGTGGGCAGACGCGGACCGGCGCAGGCCAAGTTCACCACCAAGGAGTTGCGCGAGCTGGGCGAACTGGCCAGCGCTGATGTCGTGGTCAACCCCGCTGAGCTGGTGCTCGACCAGGCCAGCAAGGAGCTGGCGGAGACGAACAAGACCGTACGGCGCAATCTGGACACCCTGCAGGAGTGGTCCACCCGGCGGCAATGTGGTCGAGCCCGGCGGATCCACCTGCGGTTCCTGCTCGCCCCGGTGGCGGTGCTCGGCGCCGGCCAGGTGGAAGCGGTGCAGTGTGAGCGCAACGCGCTGGATGGATCCGGCGGCGTGACCGGCACCGGAGAAACGGTGACCCTGGAAGCCCAGCTGTTGCTGCGCTCGGTCGGCTACCGCGGCTTGCCACTGCCCGGCGTGCCCTTCGACGACCGATCAGGCGTGATCCCGCACGTGATCGGCCGGGTCCAGCGCGACGGCTGCACCGCAGCCGGTGAATATGTGGTCGGCTGGATCAAACGCGGCCCCACCGGCGTGATCGGGACCAATAAAGGCGATGCCAAGGAGACCGTCGAGCAACTGCTCGCCGATCTCGACACCTTGCCGCGCGCCCCCCAACGCGAACCGGACGCGATCATCGACAAACTCACCCAACGGGGCGTAGGGGTGGTGACGTGGGCCGGCTGGGAGGCGATCGACGCCGCTGAGCGGGCGCTCGGGGCAGCCGCGGGACGTACTCGCATCAAGATCGTCGATCGGGCCGCGCTGCTCATCGCGGCGGCCAGAACGCTGGCGAGCTGACCTCCCGATTCGACTGTCGGCTTCCAAGCCACCCGGCGGCGAGCACGGTGTGGCGACATACCGGGGGAAGGCCACGACACAGCGCGCAGAAGAGTGCGACACGCCGGCGTTGTGAGGGCGACGCGCCGAGACTGCGCGGACGATTTGCGCCGAGTCAGTGGTCGTCGAACCCACATGTGCCCCGGATGGGTGGCTTCCCCCTCGGCACGCCGCAGGAAGGCTACGGTGCAAAAGCGAACAGCTCAGAGAGGAGCCGCCGTGTTGCTCAGCCGCGTTGCCCGTCCACTGCTTGCCGCCGTATCCGTCGCTAATGGCGTGGAGACCCTGCTCAACCCGAAGCCAAAGATTGAGTCAACCGCACCATTGCTAGCAAAGGCCCCGGTCAATCCCGCGTTGGTCGTCCAAGCCGGAGCTGCTGTGAAGATCGCCGCCGGGCTGCTGATGGGTCTTGGGTGGGCGCCTCGGATTGCTGCGACGGTCCTCGTGGCGGAGCTGATCCCGGCCACCGTGGCCGATCAGCCCTTCGGCGCCGCTGGTTCCCCCGACGCACGCAAGGCTCGCCAGGCGAGTTTCCTGTCCAACTGCGGGCAGCTCGGCGGGATGTTGCTGGCGATCTCCGCTCCTGCCGGTAAGCGCCGGCGCCGGCGCCGCCGTAAGAGCTGACCGCACGGTCCCACGATCCAACTGACGCCAACGTCCGCCATACCGATATGACGGACGTCGTGGCAAGCTGACCTCAGTCGACGCTGGAGCAACGCGGGAGGTCGCGATGGGCCACGAGGTTCGTGGAGTTGTCGCGCACGGCAAGGGTGCACCGGTCACGGTGGAGACCGTAGAGGTGCCGGATCCTGGCCCAGGCGAGGCGCTGGTCGCGGTACAGGCATGCGGGGTGTGCTACACCGACCTGCACTACCGCCAGGGCAGGATCAACGACGAGTTCCCCTTCCTGCTCGGGCACGAGGCCGCCGGCGTGGTGGAGGCCGTGGGTGACGGCGTCAACACCGTGGCGCCCGGGGACTTCGTCATCCTCAACTGGCGGGCGGTCTGCGGGCGCTGCCGCGCATGCCGCCGGGGGAAGCCCTGGTACTGCTTCGATACCCACAACGCCGGGCAGGCCATGACACTGTCCGACGGGACGCCGCTGTCACCGGCCCTGGGCATCGGGGCATTCGTGGAGAAGACCCTCGTCCACAGCGGGCAGTGCACCAAGGTCAACCCGGCGGTGCCGCCAGAGGTTGCCGGGCTGCTCGGCTGCGGCGTGATGGCCGGCCTCGGCGCGGCGATGAACACCGGCGGTGTCACCCGCGGCGACTCGGTGGCGGTGATCGGATGTGGAGGAGTAGGCGATGCCGCCATCGCCGGAGCTCGGCTGGCCGGCGCGACCACGATCATCGGGGTCGACATCGATCCGGGCAAGCTGCGGTGGGCCACCGACCTCGGCGCGACGCATACCGTCAACGCCCGGGAAAGCGACGTCGTGGAGGCGGTGCGGGCGGCCACTGGTGGCTTCGGAGCCGATGTGGTGATCGATGCGGTGGGCCGGCCGGAGACCTGGAAACAGGCCTTCTTCGCCCGCGACCTGGCGGGCACCGTGGTGCTGGTCGGGGTGCCGTCTCCGGACATGATGGTGCCCGACATCCCGCTGCTGGAGATCTTCGGCCGCGGCGGCGCGCTGAAGTCGTCGTGGTACGGCGACTGCCTGCCGGAACGGGATTTCCCCATGCTGGTCGAGCTGTACCTGCAGGGCCGGTTACCGCTGGACAAGTTCGTCTCCGAAACGATCAGCCTGGACGATGTGGAGCGCGCGTTCGAGAAAATTGAGCGCGGGGAGGTGCTGCGCAGCGTCGTCCTGCTGGGTAGCTCGACCGCTACCGGAGCAGGCCAGTGATCCAGCGGGTGGTCACGTCGGGGACCTTCAGCCTGGACGGCGGCACCTGGAAGG
>JBHELN010000431.1:0-3643 GCA_046263115.1 Pseudonocardiaceae bacterium
CTCCCGGGGCGTATCGGACGTAGGACTCACCCAGGGCGAGATGACGGCAGCCGATGGGCCACGAGGGCGCGTCTGCATTGCGCTTAGCGCATCCGGATCTGCCGCGAAGCGATCGCTACGGTCCGTGTCCGTCCTCGGCGAGTTGTCATCCGCCACAGCCGCACGCCACACGGTAGCCTTCGGCAGTGGACGTACCGATCCTCGTACCTCGCGTGCTCGTGATCGGGCTCGATCCGTATCGAGTACCTGGGCCGTGGGATCCTCAGCCTGTAGCGGACGGCATCGAAGTCGGGAGGTCTCGATTCGTCAGGCATGGTGTCGGGGCTGTGTTCTGCCTGGTCGGCCTCGACGGCGGCGACGACGTGGAGGCGGTCCTCACCGCGGCGCTCTGCGCCCAGACCTGGGAGTGCGTCGTCATTGGCGGCGGTATGCGCAATCAGCTGGAGTTGTTCGAGCGGGTGATCAACCTGGTACATCGGAATGCTCCTGGCGCCGCGATCGCGTTCAACTCCACCCCTGCGGACACTTTCGAGGCGGCCGCCCGCTGGATTGACGTTCGCGAATAGCCGCCCGCTGCCGATCTCACTGTTGTCCGCGCGACTGCGCCATCGGTCCCCAGGGTCTTCGCAAGGTTGGGATATGACCGGATAGTCGGTTGCGGGGTAGTCACGCCGTTTCTGGCGGGTACATAGAAGAACGCGGCCTTCTGGTGATCATTCAGGTGTCTAGGCTGGATGATCGAGAAGGACCGCGTTCGTGGAAGCATCATCGTTGATCGGCGGGCTGTCCGCACGTCTGTGCGGCGTGTCGCCGCTGTCGCAACAGGACACGCCGGGGTTGTTGCAGGCCCTCACCGGGGTTCCGGACCCACGGGACCCACGCGGCCGGATCCACCCGCTGCCGGGACTGCTCGCCATGGCGATCGCGGCGGTGGTCTCGGGATCCAGCCGGGTCGTGGAGATCGTGGAGTGGGCCGCCGACCTGCCGGACGTGGTGTGGGACCGTCTCGGCGCCACCCGCGACGCATTTACCGGTGCCCGGCGGGTGCCGGACGACAGCACCTTGTCGCGGGTGCTGACCGGTATCGACGCTGACGCCCTCGATGCCGCGGTGTGCCGCTGGTTGCTGGGCCGGGCGGGTCTGGCCGGGGCGGGTCGGCGGGTGATCGCGGTCGACGGCAAGACGCTGCGCGGTAGCGGCCCGTCCGGCGCGCAGGTTCATCTGCTGGCCGCGTTGGACCAGGCCGAACAGATTGTCCTGGCGCAGATCGACGTCGACGGGAAGACGAACGAGATCCGCCGGTTCATACCGTTGCTGGACGGTCTGGACCTGGCCGGTGCGATCATCACGGCGGATGCGTTGCATACCCAGCGCGAGCATGCCCGCTGGCTGGTCGAGGAGAAGAAGGCCGGTTACGTGTTCGTCGTCAAACGCAACCAGCCACGGCTGTATCGGCAGGTCAAAACCCTGCCCTGGGCGAAGATCCCGCCGCTGGACGCCACCCGCGATCGGGGGCACGGCCGCTACGACACCCGCCAGTTGCAGGCCGTCACCTGCCTCGGAGCATTAGCGCTGGACTTTCCGTACGCGGTTCAGGCACTACGGATCCGGCGTCGCCTGTACAACGCAGCCACCGACCGCTGGTCCACCGTCACGGTGTACGCCATCACCAGTCTCACCGCAGCTCAGGCCAGCCCCGACGAGCTGACCGACTGGCTACGCGGACACTGGGCCATCGAAGTTCTTCACCATATTCGCGACACCACCTACCGCGAGGACGCCAGCCGGCTACGTACCGGCAACGCACCCCGAGTGCTGGCCACCCTACGCAACACCGCGATCAGCCTTCTCCGCCTGGACGGCGTCACCTCGATCGCACCAGCCTTGCGCCGAAACGGCCGAGACCCATACCGATCCCTACGACTCCTTGGACTCGCCTAAAACGGTCGTGACTATTCAGGTAGGGCGGGTAGCCAGGGGTCGCCGGTGAACAGGTCGCGTAGTGCGGTGAGGCTGTTGCGGCCGTATTTACGGGCGGTGGAGATGTAGGAGCGGACGGTGAGCCAGTGGTGAGCGCCGTGGGTGGTGCGCCAGCCGCCGGAGATCTTCTGCTGGATTTTGGTCATGCGGATGTCGCGTTCGGCTTGGTTGTTGTCGAACGGGACGGCGAAGTCGACGGCGAAACGCCAGATTTCTCGGTGGTAGCCGCGTAGCCGGTTGAGCAGGGCCGGGATTTTGCCGGTGCTGGCGGGGTAGATGTGTTTGCCGGCGGTGATCGCTTGGTCCCAACGCTGCCACAGATCGGCTAGCAGGTCGGTGTCGAGGTGGTCTTGGCCGGCCTGTTGGGCTTGGTGCACGGCGTGCAGGCCTTCGCGTAGCAGGTCGGCCAGGGTGGCGGCCCACTGGTTGCGTTCCGGGTCGGCTTCGGCCCAGCCGGTCAGTTCCCGCAGGTGGTGGGCGTTGCACAGGGCGTGTTCGGGGGCGCCGGCCGCGAGGGTGTAGTGGGCTTTGAAGTACGGTTGCCAGCCGTCGTGGACCGCGACCTGTGGGGCGTGCAGGTTAGCGAGGATGGCCATGGCGTCGATGGCCTCGACGCCGCGTTTGTCGTCGAGGTGGTACAGGGTGCCCAGCGGGGTGCAGGCCACGTGCAGCCAGCGCAGCTTCCCGCCGACCCGTAGGCCGGTCTCGTCGAAATGGACCACCGCCGCGGACAGCAGCAGTGCCCGGAGCCGGTCGGTGAACCCGCTCAGCCGGGGCGCGGCCCGCTCGGTCAGCCCGGCCAACCAGCCGAGCGAGGGCTGCACACCGAGCAGGTCGGTCAGGATTTGCGCGGTACGGGCGACCGGCAGATGCTGACCGACCATCAACCACACCGCGACCGCCGCCACGCCAGGCCCGTAGCGCACCGGCGCGCCCGTACCGGCCACCGGCGCCGGCGCGGTAGCGGCGGTGACCCTGCCGCACCGGCAGGCACACGACAGCAGCCGGTGCTCGCTGACCTGCGGCCGGATCGGCGGCAGGTCGATGACCTGACGCACCTCGATGCCGACCACCTCGGCCCGCGCCAGGCCACGGCCACACCCGGCACACGAACGCGGCCGGTGCCGGCGCACCTTGTCCGGGTTATCGACCAGCCGTAACGTCGCACCCGGCGCGCCTGGCTGCTTGCCCGGCTTGCGTCCCGACCGCTGCCGCTGCGAGCGCGGCGCCGGCTTACCCAGCCCGTCCGACGACGGCGGCTTCGACGAATTGCGCGAGTTGAGCCCCAACCGGCGCTGCAACTCCGCCACCGACGCCCGTAACTGCTCAAGCTCAACGGCCTGCGCCTCGATCACAGCAGACTGCCGCGCGACCAGCTCACGCAACCGCTCCAGCTCGGCAGACACCCGAACATCAAACCAGCAACATCCACCACCCTCGATCAGCCACGCCGACCACGTGAATAGTCACCTTCCGGGAAGTTGGGGTGTTAATCCACGGCGGATAGCCCCAACTTCCCGCCGTGAGCCCACGGCGACGATGTGCGGTAGCAGGCCGGTTGCGGCAGATCGCCCGTAGCGCACCTGCCTCTCACTCCGTTCGGCCTGGCTAGTGCCTTGACCACAAACGTTGGCAGGGTCGGGTGGCTTGCGGGGCATTGGAT
>JBHELN010000432.1:0-8590 GCA_046263115.1 Pseudonocardiaceae bacterium
CCTCGGCGACGTCGGTACCGGGTTCACCGAGCGGATGCTCGACGACCTGCTGGCCCGACTCACCGCGCTGGAACAGCCGGGCAGCCCGTTCGACGAGCCGGTACCCCGCGACCACGCCCGCCGGGCGCGCTGGGTGCGTCCGGAACTTGTCGGCGAGGTCGAGTACCGGGCGGTGACCCCGGACCGCCGGCTCCGGCACACCGCCTGGCGTGGCTTGCGTACCGATAAGGAGCCGGCACAGGTCACGTTCCCGTGAAGATGCTTGCAGGTGCCGCGGTGGCCGATGATGGCCACTGTTGAGCATGTTGGAGGAACCATGCCGAACACCTCTTTCGCGGCCGGTATCGAGCAATGGGTGACCGAGCTCGGGCGGCTGCGTGGGGTGGTGCGCCAGCATGTCGTCGCCGCACAGCTCGCCGAAATCATCGGTGACTCCGGCCCACTGCGGGTGCTGGACGTCGGGTGCGGGCAGGGGACTCAAGCGCTGCTGCTGGCGCGCAACGGTCATGACGTGACCGGCTTGGATGTCTCTGAGGAGCTGCTCGACCATTTCGCGGATGCCCTGGCCGGTGAACCAGCCGAGGTCCGTGGCCGGGTTCGGCTGGTGCAAGGTGCTGGGGAGGATGCGGCGGAGCTGGTAACCGGGCCGTTCGACCTGGTGTTGTGCCACGGAGTGTTGATGTATCTCGACAACATCGCCTCGATGCTGGCTGCGCTGTCCGCGGTCGCCGGCGAGAACGCTCGTCTATCGCTGCTTATCCGCAACGGCCTCGCCCTTGCGATGCGCGACGGCTTGCGCGGCGACTACCCGGCCGCGTTGAGAGCCTTTGACACGCTCGAGTACACCAACCGGCTCGGCCTGACCGCGCATGCGCACACACCCGACATTATCGACCGCGCCGTGACGCCCTTCGGGTGGCAGCGCCAGCGCTGGTATGGCGTGCGAATCTTCACCGACCACTGCGACGACCCCGCCCCCGCAGCCGCCGAGCTGACCGACCTGCTGGCCGCCGAGGTCCAAGCCGGCACCCGGGACCCGTACCGGCAGGTCGCCGCGATATCGCACCTCTACTACGTTCGCGGTGCCCGATGAGTGATCCGCAGGAACGCCTCAGTACCTACCGGGCCAAGCGGGACTTCTTGGTGACCGCGGAGCCGGCCGGATCCCCGGACGTGGTGGCAGGCTCCGGTCGGTTCGTCGTGCAACGCCATCGCGCCCGCCGGCTGCATTACGACCTGCGGCTGGAAATGGATGGGGTGCTGGTCAGCTGGGCGGTGCCGCGAGGACCGACGCGGGACCCCAAAGCCAGGCAGCTGGCGGTACACGTCGAGGACCACCCCATCGAGTACTTCGACTTCGAGGGGGTCATCCCAAAGGGCGAATACGGCGGTGGCGACGTCATCGTGTGGGACTGGGGGACCTGGCAGCCGTCGGGAACTGACGACCCGGCCCGGGCCATCGAACGCGGGGAGCTGCACTTCAATCTCTACGGTGAAAAGCTGGCCGGTCGCTTCGTGCTGGTCCGCACCGGTAGGGCGCGACCCAGCGGCGAGCAGTGGCTGTTGATTCACAAGAATGATGATCACGCTGAGCGGGGGTGGAACCCCGAAGACCATCCGCGATCGGTCAAGAGCGGCCGCACTAACGACGAGGTGGCCGCCGCACCGGAGCTGATGTGGCGCGGTGACTTGCCTCCGGACCAAGCTGCCGTCTCGCTGGTCAAACCGTCACGGCCGGCGTGGGACCCACCAACGGCCGACGAGCTGGCCGCGCTGGATGCGCTGGGCACCAAGGGCCGGTGGACCGTCCAGGGCCGCGAGGTCACCTTGACCAACCTGAACAAGGTACTGTTCCCCCCGCGGGATGCCCAACATGATCTAAAACCCCAACATGATCTAAAATCAGAGCCTCCGATCACCAAGCGCGACCTCATCCGCTACCACGCCATGATCGCCCCGTTCATGCTGCCCTACCTTGCCGACCGCCCGATCAACGCGCACCGCTACCCCGACGGTGTGGACCGCCCCGGCTTCTGGCACAAGGAGGTGCCGGACTACGCGCCGGACTGGCTGACCCGCTGGCACAACACCGAAGCCGACCGGGACAAGACGCAGTGCTATGCGGTGATCGACAGCGTGGCCGCGCTGGTCTGGATGGCCAACCACGCGGCGGTAGAGCTGCACCCGTGGACCTCGGGCCTGCCCGACGTGCACCAGCCGACCTGGGCGCTGATCGACATCGACCCGGGCCCGGCTACCAGCTTCGACGACGTGCTGGTGCTGGCCCGGCTGTATCGGGTGGCGCTCGAGCACCTCAAGGTCGCCGCGATGCCGAAGGTTACCGGGAAACGCGGCGTGCAGATCTGGGTTCCCGTGCGCTGTGGTTATTCGTTCGAGGACACCAGAGTCTGGGTCGAGAAGGTCTCCCGCGCCGTCGGCCGTACCGTTCCCGAACTGGTCAGCTGGGAATGGCACAAGGACCGCCGGGAAGGGCTCGCCCGCCTGGACTACACCCAGAACGCGATCAACAAAACGCTGGTGGCGCCGTTCAGCGCCCGACCCGCGGCCGGCGCGCCGGTGTCCGTCCCCATCTCCTGGGACGAACTGCAGGAACCCGACCTGGCCCCGGACCGCTGGACGATCCGCACCGTCCTGGACAGAGTCCACGACGTCGGCGACCCCCTCGCCCCACTCATCGGCCAGGAACAGGACCTCCCCCCGCTGTAATCCCTCCTGATCACCAGGGGCGGAGATTGAGGGTGTGAGATATCAGGTTCTGGAGGACCTTGGCGGCCGATCGGGGGTCGCGGGCATCACAGGTCATCAGCGGCACCTGCGGGTCCAGCGCGAGAGCTTCGCGCAACTCGTCGAGGTCGTAGACAAGCCCATCGACGAACATATTGACGGCCACGACGAACGGGACGTCCGTGCCGTTCTCGAAATAGCCGATCGTCGGGAACGCGTCCTCGATGCGCCGGGGATCCACCAGCACCACGGCACCCACAGCGCCGGCGAACGCAGTGTGCTGCGGCTCCGACGTGCCGAACAGGTACAGCATCAGGTCTGGATTCAAAGTGATCCGGCCGAAGTCCGTGGTGGCTTGGACCATGATCGGGTGCGTATCCGAGACCGACCCCACGAAGGTGGTCTTCCCGGCCCCGGCACCACCGGCGATGATGATCTTCGCCGGTGGTCTAGCCGGCCCGGGCGAACCCGGCTCGGCCCGGGGGTGAGATCCGAACCGGTCCGGCGAGGTGGCGAATAGTTCGCGTAGCTCGTCGAAGATCGGCGTTCCGACCACACTGGCCCCCATTACGCCCGATCAGTTTGATCGACTCCGGACCGCTGAATTCAGGTGGACTGGCCCGCGGTCACCGAAGCGAGGTACCGCTGCGCCTTCTCCGGATCGAGGAACCAGTGCTGGTAATCGGTGGGATCGGCGAAGCCGTTGACAAAACGGTGCGCGATCTCCGGGTAGGTACCCGCCGCGCCGAGCAGGTTCATCACGTGCTCGGGGGGTGGCGCGAGCATCGCGTTGGTCCACATGGTCGTGTGCTGGGCATCGGACCAGTACCGGTCGAAAGCCAGCTGCATCCACGCCGCGTCGAACGGCCGATCGCCGTGCTCGAGGATGCTGGCCAGGTAGGAGGCCGCGCACTTGCTCGCGCTGTTGGAGCCCTGCCCGGTGATGGGATCGTTGGCGACCACGACGTCGGCCATGCCCAGTACCCGCCCCCCAGAGGGAAGCTCACCGACCGGTCGCCGTACCACCGGGGGGTAACCGCCGGTCAACGTGGCCCTGCCGTCGGTTAACTCGACATGGTGGCAGCGCTCGTATTCCCAGGGCACGAACTCACGCATGAGATCAAGGGTGCGTTCCAGCTGCTCGGCCGGTGGTGGGCGATCATCCCAGCAATCCAGCGGACCGCTGGGGACTCCTTCGAAGAACAGAATGTCGCACGGGCCGCTGACGGTGAAACACGGCATGACGAACAGCTCGCCGACTCCGGGAACGGCGTTGAAACGCACCGCTTGCACGGTGGGATGTTCCGGCCGTGGCGCCATGCCGTGCACATACACCACAGCGAGGATGCGTTGGGTAGTGGTGTAGGGAGAACGGCTCGGGTCCCGGTCGAATAACTGGACGAGTTCGCCCTTACCGGCGGCGATGACGACAAGGTCGTAAAAATGAGTCAATGCGTCGACGTCGTAAGTTGTGACACCGTGGTAGACGACCTTGCCACCCCGCTGCTCGAATAGCTCCAGCCACCCGGACATCTTCACCCGCTGGTCCACCGACTGCGCATAGTCGTCGAGCTCACCGAGCCAGTCCAGGACACGTTCGCGATCGGGACCCGCAATGGAGAGACCGAGTCCCTCGATATCAGGCGCTTGCTGCTCCCAGAGGTTCAGGCCATAGTCCCGTTCGTGCTGCAGGGCAGGGCCGAACATGCATTGGGTGGACATGACCCGGCCACTGCGAATCTCCTCCGGAGTACGGGCCGACATGACAGTGACATCGTAGTCGTGGCTTTGCAAGCCGAGCCCCAGCTGCAAGCCGGCCTGACCGGCTCCTACGATCAATATCTTGCGCATCGGCGTCAAACCTCCTCTTGCTGTCCCCAGGTCACATCAGGGCCGTAGGAGACGGTGCAGCTCATGGTGTAGGACACCAATTCCTGCAGCGCCTTCGAGGTCGATCCGGGGTCCCGCGCATCACACGTCGTCAACATCACGTCCGGGCCCAGTGTCAGCGCTTCCCGCACCTCTTCGAGCTCGTAGGGGAGTTCACCGTCGAACTTGTTAACGGCCACGATGAAGGGGATGTCGGAGTCGTTCTCGAAATAGTTGATGGCCGCGAAGGAATCCTGGATCTGCCGGGTGTCCACCAGGATGACGGCGCCGAGCGCACCCCGGCACAGATCGTCCCAGAGAAACCAGAACCGGGGCTGGCCCGGCGTGCCGAACAGGTACAGCACCAGATCCGGCTGCAGCCTGATACGACCGAAGTCCATGGCCACCGTGGTGGTCGTCTTCCCGCTGTCCGGCAGTGGATCGACGCCCTCGCCGGCCACGGTCATCCATGCCTCGGTATTGATCGGTTTGACCTCGGACACCGAACCCACGAATGTGGTCTTGCCCACCCCGAAACCACCAGCGATCACAATCTTCGCTGAAATGGTCAACGAAGAAGCATCAAGCGGGTAGTTTCTTGAGTCCATCGAGGATCCTCTCCAAGATGATCCGGTCATACTGGTACGTGAAGCCGGTGGGGTGGACGAGAACCGCATCTTGCGCCGCCAAGTCGCTGATCAGCACGCGGATCACCCCCAACGGAATAGTTAAATGAGCGGACATCTCCGCGATGGACGTTGTCTCTCGGGCAAGCTCGTACAGCGCCTGCGATTCCGGCATGAGCGTCCCGGCCAGCTGCGGATCGTATTGTGGTACCGATATCAGCGTCTCCACCAACAGGTGGTGTCGCGGTCTGGTCCGCCCCCCGGTGAGCGCATACAGTCGGATCCTCCTGCTGCGCATCGCAATGTGTTCCACCGCTGCCCCTCCTCCGGTGGTCAGTCGGCTCGCCGAGCGGTGATGACCCGCCGCAGATCGGCCCGAGCCTTCGGGGTCAATGCACCTGCGGCCGTGTCCACGAAGTGTGTCATCTCATAAGCAACCGCCTTCATGTTGCAGCGTGCTGACGTGAGCACTGCCAAGCCGGCGTATTCGCCGATCCCCATGAACAGGAAGTACCCGCGCGACAGTCGAATGATGATCAGCTCGCAGCTGCCCTTACCGAATATTGCCGCGCTGTTTCGAGCCAGACCCAGCAGACCGCTGGCGATTGCCGCCAGCTGTTCGGCACCGTCGCTGCTCACCGATTCCGACGCGGTCAGTGGAAATCCGTCGGAGGACAGCAGCAGGGCATGAGTGACACCGGGCACGCGTTGCACAAACCCATTGATCAGCGAGGTGAAATCCGCCGGGTTCTTGATGGCATGATCGGCAGCCATTCACGTAGTCTTTCTAGGCTTTCCGGCCGGCCGTTGCTGCCGAGCGGCCTGCTCGCCGTCGGAGAAGTCGCCGATATCTGCCATCAACTGCTCGCGCCCCTCGCTGAGGTGCCCCTCGGTGAGGTTGCTATCGGGATCATCGCGGGGGCTGGGCACGGATGTGGGGAAGGCGCCGAACTCGCGCAGGCTCTGCGGGACCCGCCGCGGCAACCCGTTTCGGGTCGTGCTCGGGGTGGGAAGCGGCTTTGCCGGCGCGGCGTGTTTGACGCGGCTGGGCTCCCGGGAAGGCGTCGTGACCGCAGGCGGTGGGCCGGTCTGGGCGCCAACCGGCGCCGGGCGGGGAACCTTCATCATCGGGGTGTCGGCGAACCAAGGGGTGGCCGGGGCTTGCCCCACCAGGTTCGGTGGCAACAGCACCGTGGCGCTGGTGCCGCGGGTCGCCCTGTTGTCCAGGCTCACCCGGATACCGTGCTTGCCGGCCAGGCGGCGAACGACCGAAAGGCCCATCTGTTCGACGGATCCGGCGCCGGACTCCGGGTCAGAAAGCTGGGTGTTGAGCGCCTGCAGCCGGTCTGCCGGCAGGTGGTGTCCCGTGTCGTCGATCCGGATCAGCAAGATGCCCTGCTCGGTGAGGTGCCCGCTGACGGTGACCTTCGACATCGGCGGTGAGTACCTCGTGGCGTTGTCCAACAACTCCGCGAGCAGCCGGCTGAGGTCGTCGGCGACGAGGTCCACCACAGCCAGTCCGGAGGCGGGTTCTATCTCGATCCGGCGGTAGTGCTCGATGGAGGACATCGCCGCTCGAATCACGTCGATCAAGGGCGAGGGCGCGCCGGGCCTGCTGCCGGGGTCATGCCCGGCGAGAACCCGGAGATTCTCGGCGTTGCGGCGTAGCCGGGCGGCGAGATGGTCCAGCTGGTAGAGCCGTGCCAGCGCATCCGGATCGCTCTCGCTCGCCTCCATGTCCTCGAGCCGGGCGAGCAGGGAATCCACCAGGTTGAGATCACGCCGCGCGACGGTGGCAGACATCCTGGCCAGCGACTCGTGCGAGCCGCTGCCCTGGCTGGGTGGGGACCCTCCTCTCACTACAGACCGTGACGGGATGTCCGGCGGAGCCAACAGCTGGGCCGCGGCGGACCGGGCCTTATTCACCAGCGCGCGGGTAGCCGGGCTGCGGCACTGCTGCATAATCCACCGCACACCGCGCTCAACCCGGACAAAGAGATGATAATCGGTCGTGGGCACGGTTGCGTACCGTACTCGCGCGATCGCAAGTGCCACAAGAATAGTGACACGCCTTAGTGTATTATTGCTACCTTCTGTGATCAGCCGTGATCCTATCGGATCAGTACAAAACTTCGCATTACGCCGCGGGTGACGCGGCTTTGACACACTGTGCTAGCTCGTGGGCGCCCGCCGATCCGCGGATCAGCAACGCGTATGTCGCCCTAGCCGGGTCAGGGGGTGGCGAGGGGAAGGCGGATGCGGAAGGTCGCGCCGGAGCCGGGGGCGGTGTCCAGCTCCGCTTTGCCGCCGTGCGCGGCGGTGAGCGCGGCCACGATGGACAGGCCCAGGCCGGTCCCGCCACGGCGGGATCGGGCGCGCGACGAGTCCACCCGGTAGAACCGCTCGAACACCCGTTGCGCGTCCTGAGGTGCCAGCCCGGGGCCTTGGTCGCGGACCGAGAGCACAGCCCAGCCGGGTTCGGTGGCCACCCCGACGGTAACCGGCGTACCCGCCGGGGTGTGGGTGAGCGCGTTGGTCATCAGGTTGCTCAGAACCTGCCGCAGCCGGGACTCATCGCCGAGAACCACGGGCACCCGACCGTTATGGCTGACCTCCAGGGTGACCGGCCGATCGGGAGACAGCGCGCGAGCGTCGTGGACCGCGTCGGCGGCCAGCGCGACGAGGTCGACCGGTGCGCGGGCCAGCTCACGCTGCGCGTCGAGCCGGGCGAGCAGCAGGAGGTCCTCGACGAGCAATCCCATCCGGGCCGCCTCGGATTCGATCCGACTGATCAACCTGGGCACATCGTCGGCCGCGCCCTGCCGGTACAGCTCGGCGAATCCGCGGATCGAAGTCAAGGGTGTCCGCAGCTCGTGGCTGGCGTCGGCGACGAAGCGCCGCATCCGCTCTTCGGAACTGCGCGCGGCCGCCTCGGAGGCCTGCTGGGTGCGGAAGGCAGATTCGATCTGGGCGAGCATTCCATTCAGCGCGCCGGAGAGCTGCCCAACCTCGGTGCGCGGCGGGTGCTCGGGTACCCGCCGGGTCAGATCGCCCGCCGCGATCGCCTCCGCGGTGTCCTTCACCTCGGCCAGCGGCCGCAGGCTGCTGCGCACCACCAGGTAACCGACGCCGGCCAGCGCCCCCAGCACCACCCCGCCGATGATCAGCTCGAGGAACGTCAGCCGGGACAGGATGGCGTCCACGCCGGCCAAGCTGGTCGACACCAGCACGGTGCCGGAGTCGTCCGGCAGCGGGATGGCCAGCAGCCGCCACTGCCCGTCGCCGCCGGTCGCGGGCACGGTGACCGCGTGTCCGTGCCGCGCCGCGGCCTGGGCAGGGGTCCACTGCGG
>JBHELN010000433.1:0-9154 GCA_046263115.1 Pseudonocardiaceae bacterium
TCGCCCACCGCGTAGACGTTGGCGGTGCCCTCGACCAGCCCAGCGCTATCGCAGAGCAGCCCACCCTCGGTGGGTATCTCGAGCCCGGCGAGCCACCCGTCGTCGATCACGGTGCCCACCCCCACCACGCCGCAGTCGGCCTGCACAGTGCTGCCATCGGCGAGCCGAGCGGCGATCCCGTTGTCCCCATTGTCGCTGTCGACGAAGCCCACCAGCGGTACTCCACAGCGCACGGTGACCCCGTGGTCAGTCTGCAGCTGAGCGCACAACTGACCCATCTGCTCGCCGAGAACGCGAGCGAACGGTACCGGCAGCGCCTCCAGCATGGTCACCTCCAGGCCCGCCGTGCATGCGGTCGCCGCGACCTCGGCACCGATGAAGCCGGCTCCGATGACGAGCAGGGAGCGGGCCCGGGAGATCGAGTCCCGTATCGCTCGACAATCCTCCAGCGTGCGCAGGACATGGAGGTCTGGATGATCGGGCTGGCCGGGTAGCCTCCGGGGCCGGACTCCCGTCGCCACAACCAGCGCGTGGTACGGCAGCCGGCTGCCGTCATCGAGATACACGGCGGCGTCATCGACGCCCATCGCCGAACTCCCCAGGCGCAACGAAACACCGAGATCAGCCAGCTCACCGCGGTGCAGGAAAACCCGGTCCTCGGACCACGTCCCAGCGAGCAGCTGCTTGGACAGCGGGGGCCGATCGTAAGGTTGATGCGGTTCGTCGCCGACGAGGGTGATCTCGCCGGAAAACCCCTCCGCGCGTAGGGACTCGACGGTGCGCAGCCCGCCCAGCCCAGCACCGACAATCACCAGCTGATCCATGCAGCCCTCCTATTCAGGGCTCATGGTCTCAATGGTGCGTGTCTCCTGGTCTACGGGACCTGTTTCGCGTTGATGATCAGCCCACGAGCAGCTTACGTTGGCCGGTCCACAATTCCCGGCGCTCTTCCTCAGTCAAGCCGCCCCATACCCCGTAAGGCTCCCGCGCGGCGAGCGCGTAACGACGGCATTGATCCAGGACCGGGCAGCGCTGGCAGATTGCCTTGGCGCGGTCGGCGCGGCGGGAGCGCGCTGAACCTCGTTCCCCATCTGGATGAAAAAAGATGCTGCTGTTCAGCCCCTGACATGACCCCTTGAGCTGCCAGTCCCACTCGTGCGCGACCGGCTTCGGAAGTCGTCGGGTGTCCGCCATCTCCAACACCGTCCTAGCGGTCGATCGATTTGGGGCAAGCGACGAATACCCCCCCTGCGATGACGGCAAACCCAAGCAATCGCCACTCCTCAGGCGTGTCAGTCCCCACACGCACGGTGTGTCGCGCCCACACGTACGGCATGTCGCACTTTTACGTACGGTGCGTCGGTTTCCTCGGCGCGGGACGACCGATTTCAGCAGCCAGCCGAGCGCTAGGGTGCTTTCTCGGCAGGTGGTTGTCGGCGGGTCGAGGGTTGAGGAGAAAGGTGATGATCTCCACGTTTACCCGCGCCGCCGCAAACAACCAGCACGGCGAGCCCAACCAGCCGAGGCGTCGGCGCTGGCGGCGGTTGCAGCTGGCCATGCTCGTCGTGACGGTGGTTGCCGGGACTGTGGTGGGCGCCTCGGTGGTGGGCGCGTTGCGCGCGCCGGGTACCGACAGCGTGGCGGCCCGACTGGCCGAGTGGGGCCGCGACCATGGGTTCGATGGGCTGATCACGTGGCTGGAGAAACAACAGTACGACCACAGCCCGCCCGCGACGGGCGGCGCGCCGGTCGGAGGCATCCCCCAAGTCGCGGTGATGCCGGCAACGCCGGCTGATCCGCTCGGCTCGCCTGGCTTACCCCCGCCGCCGGCACTGCACCCGCCGGTGGGCATGCCACCCATACCGGGTGAAGGCGAATGGAACACCGTGGCGACAGTGCACGGTCGGCCAGCGGTCCGGGTAGCTCACATGCGCCCAGACCGCGAGCACACCTCGTTCCTAGTGGGCGTCATGTGGATCGACCCCACGCTCGTCCGCGGTCAATTACACCCCGGTTTTCAGGATCCGGGCGGCACCTCGCTGGCCGCAACGTCCCTGACTGCAGCCGAGCAACGCACCGTGGTCGCCGTGTTCAATGGTGGCTTCCGGCTCAACGGTGCCAGCCACGGCGGTTACTTCAGCCAGGGCCACACCGCACGGCCGCTGGTGGACGGTGCCGCCAGCCTGGTGCTGCGTACCGATGGGACGGCCACCGTCGGAGTCTGGAATCGCGAGGTTCGGATGGATCCGGACGTGGTCAGCGTGCGTCAGAATCTCGTCCCGCTGGTCGATGACGGGCAGGTCAACCCGGCCTGCCAGAGCGGCGGCGCGGCCCTTTGGGGGAATACCGTGGGTCAGGCCGCGTTCATTCACCGCTCGGGTTTCGGGGTCACCGCGTCGGGGGCGGAGGTCTACGTCGGTGGACCTGCACTGTCGGTGTGCGACTTGGGAACGATCTTACAGGCCGGTGGCGTGGTCCGCGGCATGGAACTGGACATCAATTCGAACTGGGTCAGCGGCGCCTACTTCCATCCCACGCCCGATGGTCCACCGCACGGGTTCCGCCTCTTTCCCGGCGAGCGCGTCAGCCCCGAGCACTATCTCAGCCCGTCCAGCCGCGACTGGTACGCCTTTTACGCGCGCGCCTGACCGGCCCCATGTACCCCGACGTGGAGACATCTCGGGGTGACGAGCCGTCCTGTGACCCCGCCATGGAGGAAGATCGAGTGACGAGCGGTCCTGTGAGTCCTATATGTCTCCATGTCGGGGGTGGGTAGCGGGCGATGTGGGCGGCGGTGAGCGTCGGCTGCGGCCGGATGGAGTAGCGGGCGCGGCATCTGGCGCAGCCTCAGCGTCTCTTGGCGCCCACAACCGGCCGATGGGCGCGATGCCCAGCCGGTTCTCTCAGAACGCGACGAGACCCGGATCTACCTCCAATAGGGTGCGCTCGCGCGGCGCCGCGGAACAACCCACCTCCCCCTGGCGGAAGAGAAGGATCATGCCTGGCTTACACAGACCTGTTTTCGCGGCGATCGGCGCCGCCGTCCTTAGTGTCTCGGTGGCCGCAGGCGGCGCTGCCATGCACACGGCTTCATCCGTCAGGCTGGCGGCCGATATCCGTGCCGCCGAACCCGGCGACCCAATGCCGGGCGACCAGGATCCGACCATGCCGAAGGTATCGGCCAACACGGCGAGCGAAGACGTCATCGCGTCTGCGCTCAAGGCCGCTGGTGTTGCGAGCCCCAAGCGGTGGGCGGCTGAGGTAGTCGAGTACCGGCCATACCCCACCGATGACCTTGGGTTGGCGAAATTGCGGGAGAACCTGGCTAAGTACAACCCGGCTGCCCAGACCGTCGACCAGATCGTGTCAGTACTGCTGCCGTGACCCAGGTGCGCCACGCGCGGCGGCCCGACCCGCTGCACCTGCTGCGCGCCAGCCTTACCGCACTCACCGCGCTCGGCATCGTGGGCACCGCATTCGAACTGGCGACGTTAAAACACTGGAACGGCGCTATGCAGCTGGTGCCGTGGGCTGCGCTTGTTGTGCTCGCGGGCGCACTGGCGGTGCACGCCGGGCGACCCGGCTGCACCTACCTGGTGCGCACGCTCGGGATGCTGGTGCTCGTCACCTCGTTATTCGGCGTGTTCGAGCATGCGCTGGTCAACTACGACTCCGGGGCGCTAGACCAGCGTTTCGCCGACACCTGGGACGTACTGTCCCCGTGGTTGCGGTGGTGGTACGCGATCACGAGGACAGTCGGACCGGCACCGACGCTTGCGCCAGGCATGCTCGGGCAGGCTGCCGCCACGCTGCTGCTCGCGACGATCGGCGCGCGGACAGGCTCCACGGAGGTGCCCGCCAGGCGGCACCGGCGTCACCCGGATCCCAGCAGCTTCCCCGGCCTGACCTACCCTCGCGGCGACACTCTGGTCGCTGCGGCCGCCACCGGCGCTGCCCGCCGGGTTAACGAGTTCGCACCGAATAGACATCGCCGACCACGTTGGTGACGCCCTCCGGACAGGTGCAGTTGCAGCACCCCAAGCTCGCGAGCCCCGGTACGCGCAACCACTCGGGCAGCGCCAACTCCGCCGAATCCGGGACGCCGACCGGATTGGAACATTACGGGCAGTGCAGCGGGCATCGTGTAGGTCACATTCTTCCCGAGCATGCGTTATCCGAGCATCGAAATATGCCAATGCGTCCGGCCGCCGGCCCGTCGCCATTCGGCTCGGGCGCGCCTGGCATGCCAGCCGGCTCCGCAAGTTTCGGCGATCTGCACCGCCTGACGCAGCAGTAGTGCTCGGACCCAACGCGGTCACCGCCACGACTCAAGAAGACGCCGTAGTCGGGGGCTCCTGTCGGCCAGGCCTACCGCCGATTCGTAGCCGTCAGGGTTCGGTGATCGCCTGCAGCAACTGCGGCACGAGCGTGCCGTCGGTAGCTTCCCGCATGCAGCGGGCCGCCTGCGCCGCGCAGTCGGCAGACCGGCACCAGGTCCACCAGTATTCCAGATCGGCTTCGGTGAAGGAATCGGCCGTCACCACCGCCGGCCAGGCCCACGCCGCGGCCTGCGCGCTCACTTTGGCGCCACCGGCGATCGGATCGACGGCCACTACCGGGATTCCGTTCTTCAACGCTAGAACCAGGCCGTGCATGCGGCTGGTCACCATCACGTCCAGCCGCCTGATGAGCGATTCGAGCTGTTCGGACGTCCGGGGCAACCGCCAGTCGCGGCCATCCAGCCGGGTATCGAAAGGCAGCCGGGCGCAATCCTGGCGGCTCAGCCAGGAGGTCAACACGGCGTGGACGGCGTCGTGGCGCTGCCGGTCGCCGTACTCGTGTTGGGCATGCGCCAGCACCACCCCGACCACCGGTACCTTGGCACAGCGCGGGGTTGCGGCGAGGTCACGATGCGCGCGGGCACCGTCGCCATCACGGGCGAGGATCCGGTGGAATCCGGTGACGGCCGGGTCGTCGGCCACCACGATGGAGACTCCGACGGCCAGCCGCCGGCAGTGCACGAAGCGTTCATGAAGTTGCCGGACCTGGCGACCATGTGCGGGACCGCAGACGAACAGCAAGTGGGTATAGGTGTTTGGGTCAGCCTGCTCCAGGCTCAGGCCGTCCGCACGCAGTCCGGGACTCCAGGCAACATCAACATCCAGTCCGGCTTCGAGCAGGGAGTCGCGCACTGCTTCCATGCTCAGCACGTCGCCGGCGGTGGCTTCGCCATCGAGAAATGACGACCAACCCGTCACGAGCACCCGCATCAGCTAGCAGCGTAAAGCCAGCTTCCCCCATCCGCCCGCCGAGCGCCTTTCCGGGTCGCTCCTGGGGGCTTATGGCTGCTTATGCACTTTTCGACTAGCGTTCGCAAGCTTGTGCTTGGAACGGGCATCCAGTGGCGGCGTGCGGTGGGTCGCCGTCAGCGGTCTCGGAAACCAACCCGAGTCCCACTGCGCCGGCCGCACACGGTGCTCATCGCGTACCCGCCGCAGTCATCGGCCACCAGCCATTCCCGATCACCGCCCTCGGCCAAGGAGGTACCCACGGCAGGACCGAACGCGATGCGCCGCGCAGTCGTCATGGTCGTGCAGTGTCTCCGCGACGGTCGCCCGTAACGCGCGGACCGCGCGGCTGTACTGATACATCCATGGCAGCATCCGTGGCGCGGACATCAGCCGAGCAGGCCAGGCTTCAGCAAGCAGACGAGGGCACGGCCGCCTGGCGGGCGTGGGGACCGTACCTGTCCGAGCGGGCTTGGGGCACAGTCCGGGAGGATTACAGTGCTTACGGCGAAGCCTGGGACTACTTCCCGCACGACCACGCCCGCTCCAGGGTGTACCGCTGGAATGAAGACGGGATGGGCGGCATCTGCGACGAGCGGCAGACCTTCTGTTTGGCGCTGGCGCTGTGGAACGGGGTCGATCCGATCCTCAAGGAGCGGATGTTCGGGCTGACCGGTCCGGAGGGCAACCATGGTGAGGATGCCAAGGACTACTGGTGGTACCTGGACTCCACCCCTACCCATTCCTGGATGAGCTGGCGCTATCACTACCCGCAGCGGCCTTTCCCCTACACCGATCTGGTCGCCGAAAACCGCCGCCGGGGCAAGGACAAGCCGGAATACGAGTTGGTCGACACCGGTGTGTTCGCCGAGAACCGATATTGGTCGGTGACGGTGGACTACGGGAAGGCCGCTCCGACCGATCTGTGCCTGCGGATCACGGTGGACAACCGGGGCCCGAAGGCGGCGACGCTGCACGTGCTCCCGACGCTGTGGTTTCGCAACACCTGGGCCTGGGGCCTGCCCGGGCAGCAGGATGTGCCGCAGATCCGAGCCGGGGACGGCCCGACGCTAGTCGCGCAGCACAGCCAGTTGGGTCCGCTGGTCCTCGTCGGCGACGGTATGGCCCAGGCGCTGCTGTGCGACAACGAGACGAACACCCAGCGCCTCTACGGCGCGCCGGGCCGCTCGGCCTACCCCAAAGACGGGATCAACGATCATGTGCTGACCGGTGCCGAATCCGTCAACCCGCACGGGGTCGGCACCAAAGGCGCCCTGTGGTACCGGCTTGACGTGGCCGCCGGCGCCCAGGCGGTGATCCGGCTTCGGCTGACCGCCGGGGAGCGGGCCGGAGCTTTGGGGCCCGAGTTCAATGACGTGATGGCTGCGCGGCGCGCCGACGCGGACGAGTTCTACCGAGCGCTGATCCCCGCCAAGGCCTCCGACGAGGATGCGATGGTGCTCCGGCAGTCGATGGCCGGGATGTTGTGGGGCAAACAGTTTTTCCACTACGGCGTGGCGCGCTGGCTCGACGGTGACCCAGCCGGTCCGCCGCCGCCTGCGCAGCGCCAGCACGGGCGCAATAGCGCATGGCGCCACCTCAACAATGCCGACGTCATCTCGATGCCGGATCCGTGGGAATACCCTTGGTACGCGGCGTGGGACCTCGCTTTTCACTGCGTGCCGCTGGCGTGGTTGGACCCGACCTTCGCCAAGAACCAGCTGCTGTTGCTGCTGCGCGAGTGGTACATGCACCCGGACGGGCAGCTGCCTGCCTACGAGTGGGCCTTCGGCGACGTCAGCCCACCAGTACACGCCTGGCCGCGCTGCGGGTTTTCGAGAACGACGGCTCGCGCGATTTCGACTTCCTGGCCCGGGTGTTGCACAAGCTGCTGCTGAACTTCACCTGGTGGGTCAACCGCAAGGACAGCGAGGGCAACAACGTCTTCGAGGGCGGTTTCCTTGGCCTGGACAACATCGGGCCGATCGACCGGTCCGCGGCGCTGCCGCTGGCCGGGGTACTGGAGCAGAGCGACGGCACCGCCTGGATGGCGATGTACTGCCTGAACCTGCTGGAGATGGCCCTGGTGCTCGCCGAGCACAACCGGGTCTACGAGGATCTGGCCACCAAGTTCTTCGAGCATTTCGCGTTGATCGCTGCGGCGGCCCATGACGGGCTGTGGGATCCGACGGACGGCTTCTTTTACGACGTGCTGTCGGCGGCCCACGGGCGGCGGATCCCGCTTCGGGTGCGTTCGCTGGTGGGGCTGCTGCCACTGTGCGCGACCACGACGCTAGGCACCGCCACCTTGCAGCGGTTGCCGGACTTCGCTGGACGGGTGCGCTGGTTTCTCACCAACTTGCCGCAGTACGCCGACGTGGTGGGGGAGACCCATGTCCGGGACGGGGCAGAGGGGAGGCTGCTGTCCATGGTGGGTCCGGAACAGCTGCACCGGATCCTGGCGCCGATGCTGTCCGAGCAGGAGTTCCTGTCACCGCACGGGCTGCGGTCGGTATCGCGCCGCCACCGCGATGCGCCATTCGTCCTCGACCTGCCCGAGCTGCACGCTTCGGTCGACTATGAACCCGCCGAGTCGACCACCGGCCTGTTCGGCGGTAACTCCAACTGGCGCGGGCCGGTGTGGTTTCCAGTCAATTACCTGCTCATCGAGGCGCTCGGGCGGTTCGCTCGGTTCTTCGGCGAGGACTTTGTCGTCGAGCATCCGACAGGATCCGGGGCCAAGCGAACGCTGGCCGAGGTTGCCGCTGATCTAAACGGCCGGCTGATCAGCATCTTTCGCAATGACTCCGCCGGGCGCAGGCCGGTGTTCGGCGGCTACGAGCTGTTCCAGACTGATCCACACTGGCACGACCAGCTGTGGTTCCACGAGTACTTCCACGGCGACACCGGAGCCGGGCTGGGGGCGTCGCACCAGACCGGTTGGACCGGCCTGGTCGCGGCTTGCCTGCTGCACCGCCCAGACCCCGCCGCCGGCTGAGGGTGCCGCCGGGGGTTTACCCCCGTTGCGAAACGGGGGTGCACTCCGCTGGTCAGGGGGTTTGCTCGATCGTTTCCAGGCTGCTCGGCGCGCACCCTGATGTCAGGCCAAACGATCGGGACACAAACGAGAGCCCGGGCCTCGACATCAGGGAGCAACAATGTCCAGCTACAAGTTCAGTCACGGTCACCACCATTCCGACCCCGACTACCACTACGACTACCACTACGACTACTGCAACTACGACCGCTGCTACGACTACTGCGACTACGACCGGTACTACAAGGAATCCCATTACAAGCATTACAACGACCATCACCACGACGGACACCACGACTCCTCGCACCACATGGCCCATCACTGATGTTCAACAGGAGTGGTTAACGGAATCGAATTAGGGGAGCTATGTCATGGCCACGCAGCAGGCGTCGAGTAGGGGTGTTCTTCAAGCAACGGAGATCCTCGATCTGACTATGGCTCAGGCCCAGGAAGCCGAGCGAAACGATCTCGTCCAGCGGCTCACGGATGCTCGCCGCCTGCTCGTGGATTCCCCTGTCACGGTTCACGTCGCCGGGCTTGTCCAGCAGGGCAAGCACTCTCTGATGGAGGTGCTGACCGGCTCGGCCGGCACCGCCGTGTCGGCCCGCCGGCGGCCAACCGATCGGTCCAGCGAAGTGCGGATCGACCTGCCGGCCGGACAGCTCAGGCTGGTGGAGGCGGCCGTCATGAGCACTGACGCATTGCCACCAACAGCCGGGCCGGAGCGGACCGGGCGGGCGCATGCAGTGCTGTTCGTTTCCGACGCTTCCAGTGAGCTGACTCGCGCAGAGATCGAGTGCTTGCGCACAATGCAGGATTTGTGCCCGAC
>JBHELN010000434.1:0-3768 GCA_046263115.1 Pseudonocardiaceae bacterium
CGCCTGGGCGCCGCAGCGTGACACCGGCCGGCAGTGACCAGGCGCGCACGAGAAGTAGTGCCTGTTGTCAGATACGTCCGCCGCGTTGACATTTTCCTTAAGGCAAACCTAGCCTATGTGAGCCTAGGCTATTCACACTAACGAACGAATCGAGGTGCGATGTCGCCTAGATCAGTTACCGGGCAAGGTCGAAAAGCATCACTGACTGGTGGCGCCTTCCACCAATGGGGACGCCGCGCCGTGTCACGCCAAGTCAGGTCGTGGGTCGCCGCAACTGCCGTCGTCTGTACCGCCGTTGTGCCGGCGGCCTGCAGTCGGTCCAGTGAGCCGGCTCCGGTGAGCCTGCCTCCTACCGAGGTAAAGATCGCTCTGTCGGACGCCGGCTGTGAGCCACAACCCGCCAGCGTGCCTGCTGGCCCGGTGAAGTTCGCGGTCACCAACGCCGGATCGTCCAGAGTTACCGAAATAGAGGTGCTCCACGACGGCAGGATTCTCGGGGAGAAGGAAGGCCTCAAACCCGGTGTGTCGGGTGACCTGGTGCTGCGCCTCCAGGGCGGCGGCGCGTACAGCATCCACTGCCCCGGCGGCGCGACGAACAGGTGGGCCTTCACCGTGACGGACCGCTCCGGGCATCCGGATACCACCACCGCAAACACCTCGTTGGCGGCAGCCACCCAGGGCTATCACGATTATGTCGCCAGCGAGGCGGACCAGTTGGCGACCACCACCAAACAGTTCACCGATGCAGTACGCGCCGGAAACGTGGATGCGGCTAAACAGGCTTATCCGTTGGCCCGGGTGCATTACGAAAGAATCGAGCCGGTGGCCGAGAGCTTCGGGGACCTGGACCCGAGCATCGATGCTCGCATTGACGACGTCCCCAATCCCGCTGATTGGACCGGCTTCCACCGCCTCGAGAAGGCCCTGTGGCAGGACAAGACGCTGGACGGGATGAGTCCCATCGCCGACAAGCTCGACGCCGACTTGGCCACGCTCAAGGCGAAGGTCGCCGCTGAGAGCTTTCAGGCGGCGCAACTGGCCAACGGGGCCGGTGAGTTGCTCAACGAAGTTTCGACGACCAAGGTGACAGGTGAAGAGGAGCGGTACTCGCACACCGACCTGTGGGATTTCGCGGCGAACGTAGACGGCGCTCGTAAGGCCTTCGAGCTGCTCAAGCCGACCGTGACGGCCAAGGACGCGGACCTCGCCCAGCAGGTGGATGCCCGCTTCGCAGACGTGACCGACAAGCTGTCGAAGTACCGGCAGGGCGACGGCTACGTCGACTACAGCACGGTTCCCGACGACCAGCGGCGCGTGCTGGCCAATTCGGTCAACGCGCTGGCCGAGCCGATGTCCCGGGTCGCGGCGGTGGTGGTGGTCTGACATGGATCCTGCGTTGACTGGCAGGCTGTCGCGGCGCCGCCTGTTGGGCGGTGTCGCCGGGCTCGGAATCATCAACGCCGCTGGTGTCGCGCTTGCCGGCTGCACCACCAATGCGGCGCCCATTCAGCACCAGATCGTTGCCTTCCACGGTGCCCACCAAGCCGGGATCACCACCGACATCCAGGATCGGCTGGCCTTCGCGGCATTCGACCTCACGACCAGCCGCCGCGAGGATCTCCAGAGACTGCTCAAGATCTGGACAGCCGCGGCGGAGGCCATGACCCGGGGCGCCATGGTTCCCGGTGACTCCCACGCCGATGAGATGCCCCCGGCGGACACCGGTGAAGCCGTCGGTCTGCCACCTACCCACCTGACCGTGACCGTCGGGTTCGGCCCGTCGCTGTTCGATGGACGCTTCGGGCTGGCTCCCCGCCGGCCGGCGGCGTTGGTCGAGCTCCCGGCGCTGCCCGGCGAAATGCTTGACCCGGCACGCTCGGGAGGCGACATCGGCATCCAAGCCTGCGCCAACGACCCCCAGGTCGCGTTCCACGCGGTGCGCAACCTTGCCCGGCTGGGCCGCGGCACCGTGGTAACCCGGTGGACCCAGCTCGGCTTCGGTCGCACCTCCGCCACCGGCGCCGCGCAGGAGACACCGCGCAACCTGATGGGCTTTAAGGATGGCACCCGCAACATCCGCAGCGACGACTCGGCGGCCCTGGACAAGCACGTCTGGGTCGGCACCGAGGCGGGACAGGAGTGGATGCGCGGCGGCAGCTATCTGGTGGCGCGCCGGATCCGGATGTTCGTCGAGACCTGGGATCGCGACCGGCTCAGCGACCAAGAGGCGGTGTTCGGCCGCGCGAAGTACACCGGTGCCCCGCTGAGCGGGAGAACCGAGTTCGAAAACCCTGACTTCGCGGCCAGGACGGCCGGTGGCGAGCTGACCATCCCGGACAACGCGCACATCCGGCTGGCTGCCTTCGAAAACAATGACGGACTGCGCATCCTGCGCCGGGGGTACTCCTTCACCGACGGCATCGACCCGCGAACCGGCACGCTGGACGCCGGGCTGTTTTTCATCAGCTTCCAGAAAGATCCAGCGCAGTTCATCACTCTCCAGCGCAAACTCGGCAAAAACGATGCGCTCAACGAGTACATCCGCCACGTCAGTTCCGCTCTGTTCGCCTGCCCGCAGGGAGTCCCGGACGCGGCCAGGTACTGGGGACATGCGCTGTTCGAGGGCTGACGATGGGTAGGGTCAGCTGCCGGCAATGCCGTGAACTCGCCGCAGAACTGGCGCTGAACGTGCTTCCCGCCCGCGAGCGCGTCGGAGTCTTGGCGCACCTGGACGCCTGCGCTGGTTGCCGCAACACGGTCTCCGCACTGGCCGACACCGCTGACCGACTGGTGGAGCTGCTATCTGTCGCCGACCCACCCGTTGGCTTCGAACATCGGGTGATGACTGCATGGCACCGTCATCGAGGCGCGCGCGGCGATGGGTGCCCGTAGCCGCGGTCCTGCGCGCCACCACACTGGCCGGCGGCGGGTGGATCGTTGGCCGCTCGTGCCCCGATGTGCCGCCGCCCAAGAGCGACTCGCAAGCAAGGAAAGTGACGACCGGCGATCCGCAGAACGCGGTTCAGGCTCGGCGCGAGCGGGTTAGTCGAGCAGGTGGTCGAAGTCTCCATTCTTGACGCCGGCGATGAAGGCGGCCATCTCGTGCTGGTCGAAGACGAGGGTGCGGGCCTGGCGTTCGGCCGGCGGCAGCTTGTCGTCCTGGAAGCCGATCAGGCCATCGCCCACGGTGAACGACAGGCAGCCACCGCTGGCGTTGCTGAAGGTTGATTTCACGTACCGCCGGTTGACCACGGCGTCATATTGCGCGTCGTCGAGCGAGGGGTACGGGTTGGGTGTGCGCGCCACTGGGTCACAGCTCCTCCATGACTGCGCGGATCAGGTCCTGTGACTCCCGAGCGGGGAGAGCCTGGGCCAGAGCCGCATCGAAGGTATACGTGCACTGCCGCACGGGGTGGCGATCCTCGTAGATGCGCTGCGCCGTGTCGCTTTCGATGTACACCACGTCGCCGTCGAAGTCATGCGGGAACTCGAAGATGACGAAGTTGTCGGAACCGGGCAACGCTCCAGCGCTGAAGGGCAGGATGTGGATCGTCACCGGGTACTCCTGAGTCACTTCGATCAAGTGTCGTAGCTGTTCGCGCATAACATCTCGGCCGCCTACCAGGGTACGGATCACGCCCTCAGTCATGACAGCTACGAGGCCCTGAAAGCTGTCCTCGGCGAGCCGCTTCTGACGCCGCATACGTAGTTCGGCCACCCGGTCGACGTTGATCGGCGCGACGAAGGCCCGGCCGTTGGCGATTCACC
>JBHELN010000435.1:0-13895 GCA_046263115.1 Pseudonocardiaceae bacterium
CACCGCAGGGGTAGACGACGTCGAGCTGATCGCCGCCAACTCGCTGCACCGGAGGATGACCCCCGCAGAGCTCAAACGCACCGTCGGCGAGCGTATCTTTCGTGCCTTCTACCCCAACCACCTGCGCAACCACGACGCCGAGGACCCCGATGGTCTCACCCATCTCGGCACCACACAGCACGGCGAGGACGTGGAGATCAACCGGCGGGCCGCCGAAAGCGACCTGATCGTCTACGTCAACATCACCCTCACCGCGATGAGCGGCGGATCGAAATCAGTGGCGGTCGGCCTGGCCAGCTATGCCAGCCTGCGCCATCACCACAACGTGCACACATTGCGGCATTCGCGCTCGTTCAATGATCCCCCCAACTCCGCGATGCACCACTCCTACGACCGGATGGCCGACCTCATCGGCGGGCATGTACCGGTATTCACGGTCGAGACCACGTTGAACAATGAACCGTTTCCCGCAGCGCTGCGCTTCCTCAACCGCCGCGAGTGGGAGTGGAACCTTATCGACCAGGCCAGCTACCTAGCGATCAAGCGGAGCAACGACTTGGCGACCCCGAAGCTGCGGCGGCGGATCTGGCAGGCCACCGAGGCGCCCTACGGCGTCACCGGGGTGCACGCCGGCGCTCCGAGCCAGGTGCATCCTCACACTCTGGCGGCGGTGCACCACCAGCAGCTCACCGAGGTGCACGGCCAAGCCGACGTGGCGATTTTCGGCTTGCCCTACATCTGCCCGTACAACGTGAACTCGATCATGAATCCGATCCTCGTGATGTCGCTGGGATTGGGCTACTTCTTCAACCTCTACCGGGGCAAGCCGATCGTCCGGCAGGGCGGGGTGGCGATCTTCTACCACCCGATGCCGCATGAGTTCCACCCGGTGCACCATCCCAGCTACATCGATTTCTATGAGCTGCTCGCCGAGACCACCGACCCGGTGATGCTGGAAACCAAGTACGAAAAACAGTTCGCCACCGATCCCTGGTACACCCACCTGTACCGGACCAGTTACGCCTATCACGGGGTGCACCCGTTCTACATGTGGTACTGGGGAGCGCACGCGATGCAGCATCTGGACGATGTGATCTTCATCGGCGGTGACCGGTCGACCACCGCGCGGTTGGGTTTCCGGGCGGCATCCAGCCTGGCCGACGCGCTGGAGCTGGCTCGGGACACCGTTGGCCGGGATCCTGAGATCAGCTACCTGCACGCCCCGCCGATGGTGCTGGCGGATGTGCGATGAGTGGCCTCCGTGACGAGTTGAACCTGCTGCGCCACGGCCGCGACTGGCGAGGACGGGCCCGGGTGCCCCGCTCAGCGCAGCGCTGGGAACAACCGGAAAACCCGGAGGACTTCCCCACCGCATGGGCCCGCACGGCACCCGCCGGAGCGATTCGCAACATGCTGCAACAGGCGGTGCTCAAACCGGTGGTCTGGAGCCAGACCCGGCCGGTGGTGCACGGCCGGGACTATCTGGACGGCATCCGCGGGCCGGCGATTTTCGTGGCCAACCATTCCAGCCACCTGGACACCCCCTTGGTCCTCGGTTCCCTGCCACCGCGGATCACCAAGAAGCTCGCGGTAGGAGCGGCGGCCGACTACTTCTTCGACTCCCGCACCATCGCCGCCGCCACCACGCTGCTGTTCAACGCCTTTCCGGTGGAGCGGCGCGCGTCACGGCGGGGTCGTAGTCTGGCCGCCGAGCTGGTCGACGAGGGCTGGAGCCTGCTGTTGTACCCGGAGGGCAGCCGCACCGTGGACGGTTGGCTCACCGCATTCAAGCTGGGTGCTGCGCAATTGTGCGCGATGAAACGGGTACCCGCGGTGCCGATCGCCCTGCGTGGCACCTTCGCCGCGATGCCCCGCGGCCAGCGTTGGCCGCGCCCGGGCCGGCCCCGGGTCACCGTCCGGATCGGCCGGCCGCTGCACATTGGCGCAGATGAGCCGGTGCCCGAGTTCCGCGCCAGGCTGACGCGTGCCGTGGCCACCCTGTGGGCCGAGGACGACCTGGGCTGGTACCGCGCGCTGCGCGCAGCAGCCGATGACTCGCTAGCGCTGCCCACCGGCTCGCGCAGCGTGCTACCCACCACCGCATCCGGCGAAGCCGCGCACGGCCATGACGTCGCCCCGTGGCGCCGCATCTGGGAAGCCACCCGGCCCCCGACCGACGACGCACCCCACCAAGTCTGGAAGCCCTGACGCGGCCGGAGCCACGAGTCAGGCGGATTTCTGCTTTCTGACGGTGTCGAGCACGGCTTGGCCCCCCAGCGCGAGCGGCGGCCTTGCCAGCCTCCTTCCCGGCCACCCGCTAGCCCGGCCGACCAGCGAGATAAGCGCGGGGACGAGCAGGGATCGGACCAGGAAAGCGTCGACCAGCACGCCGAGGCCCATCGCGAAGGCGAGCTCGAAGAAAGGGGCCAGCGGGATCAACGCGGCCAGCGCGAAGCTCGCCGAGAGGGTCACCCCTGCGGCGGTGATCGCCCGGGTCGATCGCGGCACAGCGACCGCGAGCGCCTGAGGCAGCGGTCGGCGGCGGGCCTCGTCCCAGATATAGCCCACGCTGAAGATGGTGTAGTCGCTGCCGAGCGAGACGAGCAGCACACCGGCCGCAAACGGGATGTAGAAGATCAAACCATCTTGACCGAGCAAGCCTTGGAACAAGGCCACGGTCAACCCGAGTGCCGCGCCGACCGCCAGCACGGTACTGGCCAGCAGGTACAGCGGGGCGACCAGGGCGCGGAGGAAGACTACGAGCAGCGCAAGGTTGACCAACCCAACCGCGACGGCCACCCGGACCAGGTCGGCGCTGGCCTGGTCAACCAGCGACAACCCGATCGCAGTATCGCCGACGTAGGACACCTCTGCACCGGCCAGTCCTGCCGTGGCCAACAGGCCAGGCATAGCCGCGCGCAGTTGGCGCAGGTGCCCCAGTGCGGTAGCGCCGAGCGGGTCACTGTCGAACACGAGCAGTAGGCGGGCTGCGCCACCGTCCGGCGCGAGGAACAGCCCCGACTGCGCCGGCAACCGCTGGAGAGGCAGTGGATCGCTCGGGCCGAGCACGATATCCACTCCAGGCTGACGGTGCAGTTCGCTGGCCAGCGTCGCCAGCGCCGCGCTTCGGCCGGTGATTCCGGGTGCGGACACGACGACCCCGGTCGGCGACAGGATGCCAGGAGTGAACCCGGCGGCGGCCGCCGCCGCGGCCTGACGCACCGGGTTGCCGGCCGGCAGTGAAGCGACTGGCGATACGGCGCTACCCAGCGCGAACACCGGCCTGCCCGCCACCACCAGGACCGCGATCACCGCAACCACGACCACCGCCGCGACCCCGCGATTACCCAAATACTTCAGACGGCTGGGGGCTGGATCTGCCCTAGCGGCGGTGTCCTTCGAGACGGGGTCGGACACCACCGCACGGCCCACGTCGGGTCCCGACGGTGGCCCTGCGACGAACCCAGCAGGCCAGAACGCCCATCGACCCAGCACTCCCAGCATCGCGGGTACCAGGATCAGCGCCACCGACAGACCGACCAGCACAGTGACTGCGAGGCCAGGGCCGAATGCGTGGAAGATTGCGGACTTGGCGACAACGAGGGCGGCGACTCCGGCCGCCACCGTCAGGCCCGCGGTCAGCACAATGGCGACGTACTCGCCGACGGCTTCCTTCGTGGCAGCTGGGTTGGTCTGTCCAGCGCGCAACCGACGCCGCAAGCCGGACAGAAAGAAGATGCTGTAGTCGGTCGTGATACCCAACATCAGCGCGATCAAGATCGGCTCGATCTCCACCGGCACGGTCAAGTGGACGACGCCGGCGAGCGCTCCGATGATCCGATCCGCCAAGAGGTAGCCCACGCCGGCGGTGACCAGGGTGACCAACGGGGCGACCACCGACCGGAAGGTCAAACCGACAATGAGCGCTATCACCGCCAGCGTGGCGATCTCCACCCAGATCAGCCTGCCCTCGAGGATCCTTCGCTCCTCGGCTTGGGTCGGGATCGTTCCGGCGACCCCAACCAGCGCATCCTTCGGTTGGTTGACCGATGCGGCGTAACCGCGAGCCGCCCGATATTGGCCACCAAGGTCAAGGCTCGGATCCGTGAACAGGTAGGTCACTACGGTCGTGTTCTGCTCGCGGGCGGCGGGAACCAACCTTGGATTGTTGATCAGGGGCAGCGCCCCGAACAGTTCGCCACTTGGGCCGGCCGCAAGGGTGCGCAGATCGACGTCGATCGCGCGCTGTACGGCGCGGCCGATGGCCTGCGCATCCACGCCGGCCGGGTCGCGCTGCACCACCGCGGTTCCGGTGAGCAGCGGCAGACCGAAACGCCGGATCGCCGCCAATTGAGCCTGGATGACCGGCTCCTCAGCGCCGATGACGTTGGACAGCCCGCCGCCTGTCGCCGCCACGCTGGGCAGCATGGTCAGTGCCGCCCAGGTGATGGCGCCCACCAGAGGCAGCACCAGCCAGCGCAGGCTCACTATGAGGTGGGCGTACCGCTCCGCGAGGCGCATCGGCAGCTACCGGTCGCTTCCCCTGCTGACCTGAGGTCGGGCCACCTGCCAGGTCGCGGGCAGCGCGAGCCCCAACCGGCGCAGCTCCGCGGCCGCCAGTTCATGGTGCCGCCCGGCTACGAGGTCGCCCCAGGGGTCTTGGCTGATCTGACGTAACCGCGCGTAGGGCAGCCGAGACACCGCGCCGTGCGCCAAATACGCGAGCAGCGGTGGATCGATCGATTCCGCCGCCAACAGGCGACGCAGGTGGCGAATCTGGCTGAACCTGATCAGGCGCAGCGGTAGGTAGCCGCCGAGCAGCGGGGCCAGCGGCACCACGGCGATCGCCAACCCGATGACGACCGCGAGCGCATGCACTCCCGCCACCGCATTCGCCGCATCGGTCCGAATACTGGCCGCGGTCTGCTGCACACTGTTGGTCAACGGCCCGACACTCGCGCCCACGAACGGCACCCGAGCGATTGCTGAGAGCGAACGTCCGACCTGATCCAACGCGGTGGCCGCGTTCAACAGACTGTCGTTGAATCCGGCCAATCGGGCCATCTCAATCCCGGCCAGGACCCCGAGCGCGACGAAGAGGGCAACCAACGAAACTGCTATGGCATCCAGCAGACGCACGGCTTGCGAACTCGGCCGGAGTGCCCACTGAGCGGTCACCGGAGCACACCTGCCACTTCGACACCATGGCATGCATCCGGTCACGCCGCAGCGCGGCGCCGGCGGCTAGCCGCCGCCTTTGGGCAGCGACTCGTAGATCTCCTTGCACTCCGGGCATACCGGCGAACCCGGCTTGGGCGCGCGAGTGACCGGGAACGTCGCACCGCACAGGGCCACTACCTGCGAGCCCAGCACGGCGCTTTCCGCGATCTTCTCTTTGCGCACGAAGTGGAACATCTTGGGTGAATCGTCGCCGGTCGTGTCGGTTCCCTCAGGCCGGGTGGCGACATCGGGCAGCGTCTGAGTTGGCGTACTCACGACTCCATCATGCCGCACCACCGCACCACCGCCGCGCAGGCCGCGGGATCACCCGTCGATAACGGGGTGGTCGCCACTTTCCAGCTCAGGCTGGCGGCGATCGCTTCCCTCTACACCATGCCCGAACCTGTTTACACGCTCGGCTTTGCGAGGGCCGCGATCATTGGCGATGAGCACCGCCATCCAGGGCAGTGGAACCGAAAGCACGACAAAGGTCAGGGCAAGCCACCAGGTCTGGTAGAACACACCGGCCAGGAGTAGGCAGGGGATGCGAGCGCCCATCAGGATCGCATACTTGCGCCGGCGGGTGGCGTACTGCTCGGCGTAGGACGGTTCCGCGGCCGTGATGAGAACGGCGGCGTCGCCTCGCCTGCGGCCGTGTTCATGTTGATCCCGCGTGCCTTGACGTCCCGGTTTGATTACTCCGCACCTCTATTTCTTCGCTTTAGCAGCCGCCTTTATTTGCTGCTTGTGCTCGCGAACCCTGGCGAGCGAGTCGGCGTCGGTCACGTCGGCGACCGATCGATAGACCCCCTCGTCGCCGTAAGGGCCGGCTGTCTCTCGCCAGCCCGCAGGCCTCACATTACGCTGTTTACCCAGAAGTGCCAGGAAGATCTGCGCCTTCTGCCTCCCATAACCGGGTAGCGCAACCAGCCGGTCGAGCAGCTCACCCGCGTCTGGCACATCTCGCCACAAACCCGTCACATCGCCGTTGTAGCGCTCAACGAGAGCCCGGCAGAGGTCTTGCACCCGGACAGCCATCGACTTGGGATAGCGATGCAACGCCGGCGGCGTCGCGAACAACTCCGCCAGGGCCTCGGGGTCATAGTCGGCCAGCTCATGCGCATCAAGCTCGTGCCCCAGCCGTTGCTGGAGCTGGTAGGGCGCTGCGAAGGCCCGTTCCATCGGCACCTGTTGATCGAGAAGCATGCCCAGCAGTAACGCGAAGGGATCCCGCTCCAGCAACGCATCGGCGGATACGTCCTGGCTCAGCATCAAGGGCACCAATGACCTCCTTGTGTATTGCTGCCCAACCCGCAGCTCAGCTGTCGATGCCGACTAGGCCCATCACCTCGGCGCGCCAATCCTGATAGGCGGTAGCCGCCTTGGCCCGATCCTGCAAATCCGGATGGGGTTGTGCATCATCGCCGCCGCCCAGCGCGTAGTGCACGATCTCCTGGTCACTGCGTCGGCTGCTGACCACCTTGACGTCGACGTGTTTGGTGGCGAGCTCGGCCCGGGCGGCATGCGCGAGCAGATGCAGCAGCGCCAGCCGGGAATGCTGATCATCAGGCAGCGACATCTCGTCCGGAGTATTGCCCGACACCAGCACCACGGTCGCGCCGGGCGCCAGTACCGGGAGCACCCGATCGACTGCACGGAAGCGGGCCAGTAAGCCTGCGGAGAGGAAGGAGCCCACCCGGGCCACGGCGGTGTCGCCGTCGGGGTGGATGGTGATGGGCAGCTGGATGTAGAAGTCAACGCCGTCGCTAGCCAGCTCGCCCGGCAGAGCCGCTGGATCGGTGATGATCACAGGGTCGGCACCCGCGTCTCTGAGCAGTTCAGCGAGCCGTTGCGCCCGATCGGCTGACCCGCTCAGGAGCCCGATATGCCCCATCGACCTTCCTCCAACGCGTTCGCACCGACCGGTGGACCAGGCGTCGGCTGCTTCCACTCCAGCAGTCATCGTAGGGGCCCGCGCGAGCGGCTGGCGAGGGCAGCGGGCGCTTGCCAGCGATGGGTCGCCCGAACGGCCGGAAGCCGATGCCGCTCGGTCCCGGCGTCAGGCAGCGACGCCGGGACCGAGGAACAGATTGTTCGCGCTCAAGTTTGCCGCGTCAGCTGGCGGCGCTCTTCGCGTTTGCGGCGACCCTAGTGGTCGCGTCTTGCGCGACCCAAGTCGCGCTGCTCGCGGCCGACCTGCTGGCGGCGAGAATGCTCTTGGTGAATTCCCGCTGCGTTGCCAGCGCCTGCGCAGCAAAGTCGTACGCCCTGTCCACGACCTCGTCGGCACTGGGCACCGTGGCGTCGGAAGCCGGCAACAGGCCGACGAACCGCTGCAGGCTGTCCGCCCAGATCTGCACTGCACTGGCAAAGGCTTCCTGGCTGCGGCGGGTCACCTCGGTCATGGTCTCCGATGTGGTCATCGCCATCCCTTCCTTCACTATCCTTACCGTCGGAGTGGTCGATAACCAAAGTACGCACATCTGATAAGTATGTCAAACGGGCCGCGTTCGTCGCGCTGTCACCCTGCTTTACCCTCGATGAAGCTGCGGTAGACCCCGAGCAGGGCTTCCCGCTGTGCATCGGTGAGCCGCGGATCGGCACGGATGGTGTCTTCCGTGCTGGCCGGCGAATCGGGAGGTACGCCTGCGGATGCGCCGACCGGATTGGCCTGGGTCCATCCAGCCTTGGCCAATAGCTGTTCGGTGGTCAGGCCCAGGGCATCGGCGATGGCTCGCAACACCGTGAGCGATGGTTGGTGCAGGCCGCGTTCGACCTGGCTGAGGTAGGCGTTGGAGATCCTGGTCAGCGCCGCCATCTCTCGCAACGACAGATCGGCCAGCTGGCGCTGAGCGCGGATGAACGCCCCCAGCGGACCCAGCTGCGCCTGCCATGCATTGGGCACCTCAGCACGGTCGTCTGCGCTCGACATGCTCACATCATCCCCGCCCGGGCGGTGTCACTTCTCGAGCACGTACGTGCCCGGAGCGGCCACCAGCGGCGGGTGCGTTGCGCTGCCCACCGCAGACGGGGTCCGCTGCTTGCCCGCCCGCGCCTCGATCCACGGCGTCCAGTCCAGCCACCACGACTTGCCGACCTCGCTGGCCTGCCGGCGCCACACCTCCGGATCCTCGGGCAGCGTCTCGGCCGAACCGACCCAGTGCTTGGATTTGGGGTTCGGTGGGTTCACCACGCCGGCGATATGCCCGGAATTGGAGAGCGTGAACCGTACGGTGCCACCCATCAGCCTGGCGCCGGCATACACGGCCTTCCACAATGCGATGTGGTCCCGCTCGGCCGAAACGAAATAGCTGTCCTTGCTGATTTTGCTGAGGTCCAACCGTTCCCCGGCCAACTCCAGTTCACCTTTGGTCAGCCGGTTCTCCAGGTATAGGCACCGCAGGTACTCGGTTTGCATGGTCGCGGGCATACGGGTGGAGTCGGCATTCCAGCTGAGCATGTCGAACGGCGCCGGCTCCTCACCCAGCAGCCAGTCGTTGACCACGTAGTTCCATACCAGGTCGCGACCCCGTAACAAGTTGAACGTGGTAGCCATGCTGTCCGCGGGCAGGTAACCCTTGCGCGCCATCACCCGGGTCATGCGGGTGATCGACTCTTCGTCGGTGAACACCCCCAGCTGGCCGGGCAAGGTGAAGTCGAGCAGGGTGTTCAGCAGAGTCAGCGAGCCGATTCGGTCCTCGCCGCGGGCAGTGAGCCAGGCCAGCATGGCCGCGGCCATGGTGCCGCCGAGGCACAGCGCCGCCACGTTGGTCTGTTCGGCTCCGGTGATCTCCTCCACCACGTCCAACGCGGCCAGAGACCCTTCCCGCAGGTAGTCGCTCATGGACAGTTCGGCCAACGTCGCGTCCGGATTCCGGTAACTGATCATGAAGCAGGTGTGGCCGTGCTGCACGGCCCACTCCACCAGACTCTTTCCGGGCGCGAGATCCATGATGTAGTACTTGTTGATCCACGGCGGGCTGAACAGCAGCGGCACCTCGTGCACGGTCTCGGTCTGCGGCTCATACTGGATCAGCTCGATGAGCCGGGTGCGGAACACCACGCTGCCCGGTGTGGCGGCCAGTTCGTGACCGGGGCGGAATTGCCCCGGTGTGACCTGGCGGGGCATGCCCTTGTTGGTGGCCATGTCACGCAGCGCATTGCTGGCTCCCCGCACCAGGCTGAGCCCTCCAGTGTCGAAGGCCTTCTTCAACGCCGCCGGGTTGGTCGCAAGCCAATTGGTCGGCGCGGCCGCGTCGACCAATTGGCGCAGCGCGAAGTCGACCTTTCCCCTGGTGACGTCATCGAGATCAGCCCCGGCCAGCAGGTCCTGCAAGAAGTCTTCTAGCAGCGCATGCTGCTGGCGCAGCAGGTAGAAGAAGGGATTGCTGGTCCACGCGGGGTCGGCAAACCGCCGATCCTCTTCCATCTGAGCGGGGCCTTCGCGCTCCAAGCCCATGGTACGCAGGGTCGCGGCGAGGGCCGCTTGAACGCTGCGCATGCCGTACTCCATCGCCGACCGGGAAAGTACTGCCGGCTGCCCAGCCACCGACATCGCCAGCCTGCCCAGCGCCTCACCGAACCCGGCGGGGTCCAGGTCAGCCATCGCAGAGTCGATTCCCAGCATCGATCGGACCGAGGACACCAGGTCAGCCGCGTCCTGACGAACCTCAGCCAGGGGATCGCCGGCGTCCCCGGTTGACCCAATAGGCGCAGTCACAACACCACCTCCACTTCGACCCTGTGCACGAGCGTCCCGATGCAGAGGCTGCAGCGCAAGTTGCGGACCTGGCAGTATCCAGCGCCGTGCGAGCGGTGGTGAGCCGAGTGACCGAAGCAGCGGTGCTCGTGGACGGCCAGGTGGTCGGTGCATTGGACCGACCCGGGTTGCTGGTGCTGGTCGGCGTCACCCACGACGACGGGTCCGAGCAAGCCGAGACGATGGCACGCAAGCTGCACGAGTTGCGGATCCTGCGCGACGAACGCTCGGTCGCCGACACCGGCGCCGGGGTGCTGGTGGTAAGCCAGTTCACCCTCTACGGCACCACGCGAAAAGGCAGGCGGCCCTCCTTCACCGCGGCGGCCCGCCCCGAGCACGCCGAACCGTTGATCGATGAGGTCGTCGCCCGCCTGCGCGCCCGCGGTGTCTCCGTGAGCACCGGACGCTTCGGCGCCATGATGGCCGTACGCAGCGTGGCGGACGGCCCGTTCACCGTTCTGGTCGACGTGTGACGCCCGTCAAGAGCGACCAACCAGGGTAGTGACCGCCTTAACGGCTACCAACCTGAGAAGTATCTGAGGGTCCGCGGGACTGGGCACTTCACCGCAAACTCGTTCGTCGTTCCGGGCGAGAGTCCGGGAACGGAATCCGACCTCCCGACGTTGTAATCGTCGACGCCTCGGGTACCCGATGGCAGGACGTGCGCAGCGTCGCGCCGATTCGCCCACGCCGCGCCAGTCGGCACGAGGATCCGTCGCAGGAAAGGAACCTGATGACCGTCGCGCAGATTACCGTGCAAGCCGACCCTGCCATCGAGGCCGACCTCCCTGCCATCGAGGCCGACCTCGATGCGCAGAGCCCGGCAGCGGACCTGGTCCGCGTTTACCTCAACGGCATCGGGCGCACTGCGCTGCTCAGCGCGCAGCAGGAGGTCGAGCTCGCCAAACGCATCGAGGCGGGGGTCTTCGCCCGTCACATCCTCGATACTGCGGCGCGGCTGACGCCCAGCCGACGGGCCGATCTGGCACGGCTGGTACGCGACGGCCAGCGAGCTAAGGACCACCTCCTGGAGGCCAACTTGCGATTGGTGGTGTCGCTGGCCAAGCGCTACACCGGTCGCGGGATGCCGCTACTCGACCTGATTCAAGAGGGAAATCTCGGCCTGATCCGCGCCGTGGAGAAGTTCGACTACACCAAGGGTTTCAAGTTCTCCACTTATGCCACCTGGTGGATCCGCCAGGCCATCACCCGTGGCATGGCCGACCAGGGACGCACTATTCGACTGCCAGTGCACCTGGTGGAACAGGTGAACAAGCTGGCCCGGATCAAACGAGACTTACACCAGCAGCTGGGCCGGGAAGCAACTCACCAGGAGCTTGCCGACGAATCCGGCATAGCCGTGGAAAAGGTAGCCGACCTACTGGAGTACTCCCGGGACCCGGTAAGCCTGGACATGCCCGTCGGCGCCGAGGAGGAAGCACCGCTGGGTGACTTCATCGAAGATGCCGAGGCCACCGACGCCGAATCCGCCGTGATTTCTGGATTGCTGCACGATGACCTGCGCCGCGTGCTGTCCACCCTCGAAGACCGGGAACAGAAGGTCATCCGATTGCGCTACGGCCTCGATGACGGCCAGCCACGCACGCTGGACCAAATCGGTAAGCGCTTCGGGCTGTCCCGCGAACGAGTACGCCAGATCGAGCGCGAGGTCATGGCCAAGCTGCGGCACGGAGATCGTGCCGAGCGGCTGCGCGCCTACGCTAGCTGACTCGGCTTCGGTCTCACCGCGTCACCGCTCGAATGGCAGCATTGACGCCATCGTGTGGGGCAGGCACTGTCAGCTCAAGACGTGACAGGGACCACGCGACGTCAGGCTCAGGCTGTCGCGCGCCGCGGAAGGTCGGGCTCGTCGGGGGTCCGGCCTTCCCACGTTGCACGTATGACAAGTTCGAACTCCCGACCAGCGATGACGGCTTCCGTGCGCGTTGATATCACCCGAGATTACGATTACGCACTGTAACCCGCCTCCCGTCGGGATTTGAGAAGCCGGTGCCCCAGCCCAAGGGCGGGTGAATTTTTCCCGCGCAACGCACGTCAGGAATAAACTTTTCAACTCTATCGAGACGCCGCGCTGCGCGATCCGCGCGCGTGCGGAACCTGTTGGAGTCGGAAAGGAACGGGCTCATGGCACCAACAAGGGGAAAGATAACTCGCTTCATCACAATCTCTACCTGCTGCATAGGGCTGGCCGTGTCTACGTTGGCATGCTCGAAGGCTCCTGCGGAGAACAACAACCGTACGAACGAACGGACCCAGGCGGAGGCAGCGATCCGGCAACAAGAGGATGCCCAGATCAAGGCGATTGGGGCCAGGCAGCTCGACGCCACCGTGTCCTACTACGGTAACGGCGCAATCCTGTCGGCGCCCAACGCCCCGGATGCCCGGAGCAAAGATGAAATCCGGCAGACATGGGCACAAATCCTTGCGTCCGTGCCTGCGGGGGTCCCCTTTAATGCGGGAACCACCCAGGTCGAGGTAGCCAACTCCAACGACTTGGGCTACGCCCTAGGTTTCTACACGATAGACAACCCGCCGAGCGACAAGGGAACGTTTGTCGACATCTGGAAAAAACAGACAGATGGGTCGTGGAAGACGATGGTCGCCGTCATCAAGTCCGACATGCCACCAGCCCCGCCGCCTGCGCGGTAACACCCGTTTGCCGGCCCGACCAGCCGGCGGAGCAGCTATCCGCGTGGCGCAACGCGCGGCGATCAGTTCGTTCAGTCGCGGGGGTCGTCGGGGTCCAGGCCATGCAGCGGGTAGACAGCGCGCCGGGTATCCCGGATCGCCCGGTCCAGCTCGGTGTCGGCGGTCCCGTCCCAAGGCGTCCAATGGGGCTCGGCGCCGTCTGTCATCGAAGCCGGCAGCTTCGCGCCGTGCGCCACCGAGGCGGTATACGCGGCCCACTCGGGCGGCACCGCGGCGTGCACGTCGACTTCGCGGCCAAGGACGGTGGCCAGCAGATGCGTCCATGACCGCGGGACCACCCGGAACAAGGAGTAACCTCCCCCGCCGAGGGCCAGCCAGCGACCACCGGCTGTGCTGTCGGCGAGGTCGGCCAACGCGCGGTGAGCAGCCCGTTGACCGTCCACCGACAGCGCCAAGTTGGCGAGCGGATCCTCCGCGTGGGTGTCCGCACCGTGCTGGGTCACCAGCACCTTGGGCCGGAACGCGCGCAGCAACGCCGGCACGACCGCATGGAATGCCCGCAACCACTCGTCGTCGCCCGTGCCGGGTGGAAGCGGCACATTGACTGCAGAACCTTCGGCGCCGGGACCGCCAATGTCGGAGGAGTTTCCGGTGCCCGGGAACAGCGTCGCCGGGTCCTGGTGCAGCGAGATGGTCAGTACCCGGGGATCGTCGAAGAAGGCCGCTTCCACACCGTCGCCGTGGTGCACGTCGATGTCAACGTAGGCTACCCGGGACACTCCTCCATCCAGCAGCCGCCGGATCGCCAGCGCGCAGTCGTTATAGATGCAGAAACCCGAGGCGTAATTGCGCATCGCGTGGTGTAACCCGCCGGCAATATTCACCGCGCGCGCCGCGTGACCGCTGAGAATCTCGTCCGCAGCGAGCAACGAGCCCCCGGCGACCAGCGCCGAAGCCTCGTGCATGCGGGCGAAGACTGGATTGTCCGGGGTGCCCAGACCGTGCCCTCGGCGCCCGCGCGGCGCTTGCTTTACCGCGGCAAGGTAGTCGTCGGAGTGCACCGTGCGCAGCTCGTCATCAGTAGCTTGTGGCGGTGCCACTAACGGCACGCCATCCAGAACGCCCAGCGAGCGAGCCAGCCGGATCGTGAGGTCGAGCCGGATGGGGTTCAGTGGGTGCCGTCCACCGAGGTCATAGCCGAGCAGGGCCTCGTCCCAGACGATCACAGTGGGGCAAGGGTTCATGC
>JBHELN010000436.1:0-9708 GCA_046263115.1 Pseudonocardiaceae bacterium
ATGTCTACAGGGGAACACGGTGAGTAATAGCAGCCAGTGGCCCGGCGCCGCCGCGAGCGTGATCGCGACCAGCTCAGTGCTTGTGCTGACCGGATGTGCGGGCGCTACCAGCGCACCCGCCCCCGCGCCTCTGCGTCCCCCCGCGACCCTAGGTCCGAGTCCCCCCCAACCAGTGGGCCCGATCCCGCCGGTGAACAACCCTCGTGACATCACGGCCATGACCCGGCGCCCCTGTGATGTCCTTACCGCGCAGCAGGCGATCGAGTTACGACTTGATCTCCCTGGCGATCAACTGGCCGGTCTGCACGACACCTTGCGCTGCCAGTGGACGACCACGACTGGCAGCGCGCGAGAAATAGTGCGGATGGTCGACGTCAGCCTGTCGGCAGATAATGCGGCGTTCGAAGCCGCTTACAGTCGAGATCGAGGCCTTGCATTCTTCGAGCTCGCCAATATTGCCGGCTATCCGGCGATCGTGACGAGGACGAACCCGAACCTGCCGATTTGCACGGTCAAGGTCAAGGTAGCGGAACAGCAGAGCATTTCAGTGGACTACGAGGATAAAGTGCTCAACAAGAACCCGCAGCAGTCGTGTGAGGTCGGTAAGCGGGTGGCCGCTGCGGTGCTGACGAATGTGCCACCGAAGGGATGAGCCCAGCGGCGTGGCGGAGCCGCGCAGCTGCGTGTCGAAGGAGCCCGCCAGGGGGTGGCCGCTATGAGGACCGATCTGGTAGCCGGAACGATCACGATCGCTGCACTGCTCGTGCTGGCGGGGTGTGGAGCGGGCACGGGCACTGTGCCCTCTGCTGCCCAACAGCAGACAGCGAGCCCGATCCCCCCAGTTAAAAATCCCCGTGATGTCGCAGCGCTGGCTCGCCGACCTTGCGAATTACTGACTGCGCAACAAGCGAAGGAGTTCGGGCTTGACGTTCCACCGAAACAGTACGACGCCCCACTCGGCAATCTGGGATGCGTCTGGGAAACCACGTCACACAAGCAGGATTTAATTCGAACAGTTCTCATCGACACTTTTACCAATAATCCGACCTTGGAAGTAGCCTACAATAAGGACCGGAATCGCCCGTTCTTCGAGCTGACCGAGATCGCCGGCTATCCCGCCATCGCGACGCGGACGAATGCGGATCTTCCGATCTGCGATATTCATGTCAAATCCGCGGAGCGCCAGAGTTTCTCGTTGACTTACGAGTCGCAGGAGTTCAAGAGCAACCCGCAGCAGTCCTGTGATCTGGGTAAGCAGGTGGCTGCGGCAGTGCTGATGAATCTGCCGCCGAAGAGCTGATGGGATTCACCCGATGGGGACGAACTTCCGGTGACTGGGTCGACTCTCGCCCAACTCACCCAGCGCATCGCCAGCTCGTGGACGGCATCCGCACCGGCTGAGCGATACGATCAGCCCACTATGGCATTCACACTGACCAGCCCCGCCTTTGCCGACAACGCGTTCGTCCCCGTCCAGTACACCTGTGATGGCGACAACATCTCACCACCGCTGAAGTGGTCGGATGTCCCGGACGGCACCGTGGAGTTGGTCTTGATTTTCGAAGATCCCGACGGGCCGGCAGGGCTGGGAAACACCCAGGTGTACTGGGTGCTGTTCGGCCTCAATCCCACCACCGGTGGGCTTGAAGAGGGAAAAGTGCCAGCGGGCGCCGTCGGTGGCAAGAACGACTACGGCCGGACGGATTGGGCCGGACCGTGCCCCCCGTTCGGCAGGGCCCATCGCTACATCTTCACGCTGCTCGCCCTGTCGGAGCCCAGCGGCCTGGCCGAGGGTGCCAGCGCTCGGAATGATTTGCCGTATGCCCTCTCCGGCAAGGTGCTGGCGCAAGCCCAACTGACCGGCAAGTACCAACGCCGGCGGTGAATCATCGACAGCGGCGCACCCTTGACGCCGTGTTATCGCGGACTCGAAGGCGACCCTGCGCGCCGCTACCTGACGCCAGTGAGGCAGGCCAGTGCGGCGTCGAGGCGTTCCAGGGTCGGTCGCTGGTCGGGCTTCCGGCGCAGGCACGCGTCGATGATCTCGGCCACATCCGCGGGCAGCCGCCGGCGGCCGCGGATTTTGGGTGCGGGGCGCGCCAGCAGAGCGTGACAGCGGGCCATGGTGCAAGTACTGGAGCCAACCGAGGTGGATCGGTCGGGTAGGTCGAAGGGTTGGAGTCCGGTGGCGGCCTGATAGAGCACCAGCCCGACGCCCCAGACGTCAGCGGGTGGACCAAGGTGGCCGCCGCAGACCTGCTCGGGTGACATGTAACCGGGCGTACCGATACCGGCAGCGCAGCGGCCGGGGCGCCGGGCCAGGCTCAGGTCGATCAGGCGGGCGACGCCGTCGCTGGCGATGATGTTGCTGGGTTTGACGTCCAGATGCAGGTGGTCGCGGCTGTGCAGGTAACGCAGCGCCGAGCACAGGTGCTGGCCGAGGTGGCCCAGGTCCGCGGCGCCGAGTCGGGCGGGACGCTCCCACCCGGCATGCTGCCGGCCACCGTCGAGGAGGTAGCTCAAAGTGGCGCCGGTGAGATTCTCCAGGACCAGCAACGGCGGCTGCCCGTCAGTGGGGACGACGTAATCGTAGGCGCGGACCAGGTGCGGATGAGTCAACGAAAGCAGTAAGCGCGCCTCGCGCGCCAGATGACGGCGGGCCGAGGCGTCGTCGGCGGCATCGGGTCGGAGCGTCTTGATGAAACAGCGGCAGTAGCGCTGTGAACTCCAGGCCTCGTAGCAATCCAGATCTTCCCCCCTGCGCACGTGCTCGACTACCACGTATCCGGGCGCCAGCTGGTGCCCCGGTGGATGCACCGGAGGACCGTCGAGCTCCCGGCCGTCGATGGCAGGCTCGGCGAGGTCGGGTGAGATGGTCATATCAGCTCCGGCTGGAGTCGAGGCTGGTGGTCCAGCCGGTAGGTGTGGGCTCGATAAAGAGAGGCGTAGTCGGCGTTGCCGGCCAGGAGATCCTGATGGACGCCGGCGCCGGTGATCCGCCCGTCGCGTAGGAACAGGATCTGGTCGGCGTCGGTGACGGTGAGCAGGTTGTGCGAGATGATCAATGTGGTGCGCCCGGTCATCAGCCGGCGCATCGGAGCAAGAACACGCTGGATAGAGGCAGCGTCCAGCCCGGTGGTCGGCTCATCAAGGAGTAGCACGGGGGCGTCGCGGATCATGGCCCTGGCGATGGCCAGCCGCTGACGTTGGCCACCGGACAGCAACCTGCCCCGTTGCCCGATGCGGGTCTGGTAGCCCTCGGGCAGAGCCGTGATGAACTCGTGCGCGTCCGCAGCGGTAGCTGCGGCGATCACGTCGGCCTCGGTGGCGTCGGGTTTACCCCATATGATGTTGTCGCGGATGCTCCCGTCGAAGACCAACGTCTCTTGCAGCACCGCCGAGATGTTGCTACGCAGGTCGGTCAGAGTCAGGTCGCGCAGGTCGTAGCCGTCGAGCGTGATACGGCCGGTGTCGGGATCGTTGAATCGCAACAGCAGTTTGCCCAGCGTGGACTTGCCGGCGCCGCTGGCGCCGACCAGCGCCACCGTCTGCCCGGGAGCGACCGCGAAGGTGATTCCCTTGAGCGCAGGCCTGGCGGCACCCGGATAACTGAAGCTGACCCCGTCGAAAACCAGCCTGCCGCGGGGACTTCGCAGGCTGCGTGGCCGCGCGGGCTCCCGGATGTCGGGTTGGTGACCGAGCAGGTCGATGATGCGTTCGGCGCTGGCGCTGGCCGCATACACCGTGTTGGACAGCCGACCGGCGCCTCGGATCGGGCTGTACAGCCTGGCGAGGTAGGTCAAGAACACCAGCAACCCGCCCAGGGTGATCTGATCGTGCTGCAGCGCCCACACCCCCATCCCCATCACCAGCACCACACCGACGACCTCCAGCAGTTCGGTCAACGGCCGGAACACCGCGCGCAACCGGGTCGCGGCCATCTCAGCGACGAACCGGCCGAAGCTCTCCCGGTGGAACCGCTCGGTGACGGCAGTGTGACGGTCGTAGGCCTGCACCAACGCCACATTGCTCAGGCTCTCCTCGGCGACCGCGCTGACCGAACCCGAGCGCCGCCGCTGCTCCCGGGAGGCGTTCTTGATCCGCCTCGAGAAGTACCGCGCGGCCAGCGCGAACACCGGCGCAGCGAGCATCGCCGCCAGCGCCAGCGGCCAGTTCAGGTAGAACAAGGCACCGGTGAACAGCACGATCTCGAACAGGTACGCCAGCGTGCGGGTCACGCCGGACAGCACCAGCGCCTCGATCGCATCAATGTCACCGGTCAGCCGGGACAGCGTGTCGCCGAGTTGGCGACGGTCGAAGAAGTCCACCGGGAGCCGATGCAGGTGGTCGAACAGCCGGGTGCGCAGATCCAACACGAACCGCTCACCCAACCAGGTCGACAACATCTCATCGCAGAACGAGCCGAGGCCCTGCGCCATGGCGATCGCGAGGTAAGCGGCCGCGATCAGCGGGAAGGCACCGAAGTTGCGTGGGACCAGGACGTCGTCGATCAGCAGCTTGTACATCCAGACCTGCGCGGTGTCCAAAAATGGCCCCACCGCGACCAGCAGCAAGCTCAGCAGCAGGCGACCGCGGTACGGCCGGGTCGCGGGCCAGAACGCGCGAAAAATTTTGTGGATGCCGGCGGTATCAGCAGGCACCACCGGCCCGTGGGGTGCCGCGCAGCCAGCCGTCGAGTCGCGAGCCGGCGGCTCATCCCGTTGCTTCGTCAACCGAACGCCCGTCCTCGCATTGCCGGGCAGGGGCCCCGCCCCGAACATCCGAGGTGAGGCCCCTGTTGTCAGGCCGTGCCGCTACCGGCTAGTAGCCGTGGCGATGCCCGCGCTCGTAGCTGTGGCGGCTACGGCGGTGGCTGCGGCTGTGGTGACGGCTGCAGCGACTGTCCCGGCGCCATGCACTACGCGCACGTTCGAATGGTTTGAAGTAGCCACTCACGGCGTCATCTCCTGTCCATCCTAGGGATGGTCAACTTTGACCATCTGTACCGTAGTTATTCGCTTGCGGAGGGTGAGTTGTTACACAGCATTATCGAACGACTACAGAGCGTGGCCGAACACTCGCGCTTACCCGGCGGCAACGCCAGGCGCGACGACGGGTCGCCGAAGCGCGCGCGGTGCAGCGCAATGCGGCACGGCGCCTTACCGATCCGGCATGCCTAGCTGAGGTGTGGGCTCGGCGGGCGATGTGCGCGATCGTGCACAATGGCATCTTGAGGCGCACCGCAGAATGCTGGGTCGCGCCGCCAGCTGCACCTGCGACCAACACCGATGAGGAGCAATGGCCGACCACGAGCCCATGATGGACGGCGGATGCGCGGAGCCGGAGCTGTCTCAGCAACTTCGAGACGCGCTCACCCTGTTGCGCGAGCACAGCGACGACGATGAGTTCCGCACGCTCGTCGACGACGTGCTGGCCGGCCGGTGCAGCCTCATAGCAGCGGCCAGCTCGGCAGCCTTCAGTAACGTGGTCTTCGCCGGCATCGCGCAAGAGTTCGGTCGCTTGACAGACGAGGAAAAGCAGCGGCTCGCCAGCCAAGCCCAGGCCAAGTCATCCGGCGCCGAGAGAGGATCCTGCGGCGCGCTATGCGGAAGCTGCACCAGCATCTGCGCGGCGTTTCGCAGCGGCTCTGCCGCCCGCTAGAGGCCACGGCGCGCTCGAGATGAACCGCCGCCCCCGAAGGAGTCAGCCATGCGAGCACTCGCCTACCAGGGGGCGCTGGGGAACTGGAACTACCGGCATTTCGACAGCCCCGGGGAGGGCTGGACAAGCTGGTATTCAACCCTACGAAGGGCTGAGATGTCCGGCTAGGCGGCGATGTCCGGCTAGGCGGCGCAGATGCCGCGCGGGTTCCCGCTCCAGCTTGCAGCCGCCACCGCGGTAGGGCTGCTGGGCGCCTATCTGGGAGCCGCAGATTACTTGGCCCTGCCGCATCCGCACCTACCCGCGCCGCTGGCCGCGCTGATCTTCGGCATTGCAATCATCGGCGCCGCGTTCGTGTTGGCCTGGGCCGCCGAGGCTGCCCAGGTCGATATCAGCGCCGGGCTGGCGCTCGCGGTGCTGGCGCTGCTGGCAGTGCTACCGGAGTACGCCGTGGACTTCGTGTTCACCCTCCAGGGCGGTCAGATTTACCAGCAGCACGGGTCTTGCATCCCGCAACCGGACGGCAGCGATCCCTGCGCGCTGGCATTGGCCAACATGACCGGGGCGAACCGGGTACTCGTGGGCGCCGGGTGGCCACTGGTGGTGCTCGTCGCCAGCCTGGCCGCGTTGCGGGCGCGCCGGCACGGTGGGCAGGACAGCCCTTCGAGCCATCCCGGTTGCGTTGCGCTGGCTCCCACCATGTCTGCCGAAGTGGTGTTTCTCGGCATCGCCACGCTGTACTCACTGACGCTGCCGCTCCGGCACACCCTCACGTTGATCGACGCTGCGGTGCTCGTCGCGATCTTCGTGGGATACGCCTGGCGGCTGTCCCGGGCGCCGGCTGAACAACCGGATCTGGCGGGGGTTGCGCGGTGGGTGGGGAACAAACCACGCGGCCCGCGGCGGGGCTGGGTGGGCGCGATGTTCGCGGTGGCTGCGGTGGTCATCCTGTGCTCCGCCGAGCACTTCGCCCAGGGCTTGGTTGCCACCGGCGACCAGCTGGGCGTTGACCAGTTCATCCTCGTGCAGTGGGTCGCCCCGCTGGCCAGCGAATCCCCAGAACTGCTCGTGGCGTGCCTGTACGCCTGGCGGCTCAAAGCCTCAGATGGCCTCGGCGCGCTGCTGTCCAGCAAGGTCAACCAGTGGACGCTGCTGGTCGGCACCATCCCGCTGGTGTTCGCGCTGTCCGCGACCACCAGCGACGGCCTGCCACTGGACGCCCAGCAGCGCTTCGAGCTGCTACTGACGGCCGCGCAGTCGTTGTTTGCGGTCAGCATCCTGGTCAACCTCAGCCTGACCGTCTCCGGCGCGGTGACGTTGCTGGCGTTGTTCACCGTGCAAGTCGTCGCCAGCTTCGCACTACCCACCGAAGCCAATCAGCTCGTGATCATCATCCTTTCGGCGGCATACGGCGTCCTCGCCGCCGGCCAATTCCTGCGCAGACGGCACGACACCGTCCGGCTCATCCGGGAAGGGCTGGTCACACCCTTCCCGGAACTGGCCGACACTGCACGCTGAGCGGCGTCACGGATATCACGCTGCGCTACGACCCGGAATGGTGCGAACAGATCCGTTCAGTAGCACCGGAAGTTCCTTGACGAGCTCGCCGACCACATCATCCGGGTGAATGCGCTCACCGGTCATCTGACGCGTGAGCACGTTCGTGCACGCGGTGATGAACACCTCGCCCAGCATCTTCGTCGTGGTTGATGCGATCGTCGCGTTAATCGTCGTCCCGCTGCCCGGGAAGAGCTTGAAGAAGCTGGCCGTCGTGCGGGCTACCGAGGCCACCCCGAGCACAGTCGCAAAAGCAGTGGCAACGGCCTTGGGATCGACCTTCAGCCCCATGATCGTAGCGATCTGACCCAGCATGCTGATCTGCAAAGCACTCAACGGAATAGCGTCCGCGAGCGGGATCGGAGTGGCCGCGATCAAGGCCGCCGTACCCATCTTGACATTGACCGACCGACGCGCCTCAGCGATCTTGAGCTCAAGCGATACCCGCTGGCAACTGGCCAGTGTATGCCGCTGGGCATCCGGCAACTGGTCATAGATCGCACTGACGAGATCAGGCAGCCCGAACGGTGCGAGCGTGACGCCGGCGATATTGTCCTGCTCTGCCAACGTCTTGAAGCACTGCCCGTCGAGGACCGGAAGATTGAGCGAGGTGAGATACCGGGCGAACCGGTTCGCGCGGGCGTCGTCGGGAGTAGGACACTGGGTGAGCACGAGGGCGACCAGGACTTCCTTCGCCAGTGCTCGGATTACCTCAGACTCGACTGCCTCAAAACGCTCATCCCGGGTCCGGACGCAGTACAGGCAGAAATGAACGCGAGTTTCGTCATCTCCTGTCTGCCTCCTGATCTCGTTGAGATACGTGTCCGCTATCCGTCCTTTCTCTATACCCAGCTCGATGCCTGGGGTGTCATACACTGAGATCGGAAGGTTGGGGCGATCATAGCGTTGAATGCTCCGGGTGATGGACGGACCGACACCCGTGGGGGCAATCTGCTCGCCGAAGATCGCGTTGACCAGCGTACTTTTTCCGACCCCGACGCGGCCGGCGAGCATCACGTTGAGTTGAGCTTTTCCACCCAATGCTTGCGAAAGGCCCTCCCGGAAGAACTTCTCGAGGTCGAACTCATCGTGACCCTCCGATTTATATCGGAGCAGGCCGGTGGAAGATCCATCCATAGAGGCTCCTTGTCTCAGCTGCTTACCGGCTGCTGCTTACCCGCTGGTCTGTCTTCGGTCGGAGACGCCGGAAGTCGACCATGGACCAGCTCCTTGATCGGCTCAACGAGCTCGCGATCACGTTCTCCTCGATCGGGTTGCGCTGTTCTAGCACAACGACGTAACGCGGTCGGCGTTGCCTGGCAGCACGTGTCGTCTCCGCAGGGAATCACAGAGCGTCACCTAAGCCGGCCGAATTCCTTGATCCGTATCCGAGCGATTTGGCGGCTGGCTCAGGCAGCGAGGCTGAAACGCCGCGCAAGAATACAGGTGCTGAAAATCCGCAGAGCGCCGCCTTCGAACGCGGCCGGTCGGCTGGCTACGTCGCGCGAGCCGACCGGTTAGGTGGCGGCTGCACCGTCCGATGCCGCCCGGGTTGCTGCAACACCCGTGTTGCTGCAACCCGAGTTGCTGCAACCCGAGTTGCAACAAGGGACTGTCGCCTAGGGCTAGCGAAGGCCTCCCCCGCCGAGGCACCCGCGCTGGGGCACCGGGGGCCGCAACGCGTTCGCCTGGCGCTGCGGTCTCAGCCGACAGTACCGTCGATGATCACCACCGGAGAACCCTCGGCGAAGCGCACGGGTGCAGGACCGAACACTCGCCGGCTCGTGGTCACCACGGTACGGCCGAAGGCGTGGTTACCGGCGGCCCCGATCGCCGCCCCGATCCCCAGCGGTGCAAGCCTGCCAATCGCCAGCATCCCCTGCTTACGCCCGTACCGGCGCAGGAACCAGCGGCCGAGGGTCTTGTTGATCGCGGTGATGGAGGACAGCGGGATCGCCTCGGGCAGCAGATCTCCCCAGTGTTGACCGGTCCGGCCCGCCATCTTCTCCACCAGCATGGCGCCGTTGTCACCGAGCACGACTGCGAGCAAGAGCGTCCGGCGCCGCTCAATGTCCGCGATCCGGACTCCGTGCACTTCTGCAACCGCCAGCGCGAACAACGCGGTCGCCTCGAAGAACAGCACTGTCTCCGCACCACTGAGCGCCAAAGCGGTGGCAGTCCCGACAGCCGGCGCCGCCGCGATACCACCGACGGCAGCTCCGGCGCCGGTGACCGTGGTCAGGTACTGCTTCTCCAGCATGGCGATGATCTGTGCCGGCGTCGCGTTCGGCTGGAATCGGCGCAGCCGCGCCACGTAGCCGCCGACGGGCGCCTGCTGCATGCTGATGGCCTTCTCCACGCCGCGCAATAGCACGGCGGGCAAACCCACCTCCCCGTCACCCATACCTCACAGTATCTCGCCGGCTGGTCATGATCCGGCGGGCGCCACCGAAAAGCCGGCGAACCACGCGCTAACCGTGCCGCGTGGTC
>JBHELN010000437.1:0-2767 GCA_046263115.1 Pseudonocardiaceae bacterium
TGCTGGCCACGCTCAAGGCACAACCGCTGGCCTACAACCGGGACCTGCAAGAGGACAAGGAACCGCTGTTCGATTCGGTCGACCAGCTTGAACTACTGCTGCCCGCGATGGCTGGGATGATCGCCACCCTGACCTTCCGGACCGACCGGCTCGCAGAACTCGCCCCTGCCGGGTTCACCCTGGCCACCGATCTTGCTGAGTGGCTGGCCCGCCAGGGCGTGCCGTTCCGAACCGCACACCAGGCTGCGGGCGCCTGCGTGCGGCTGGCCGAGTCACGCGGTGTCGGGCTGGCCGAGCTGTCCGAGATGGAGCTCGCCGCCGTGCACCCGGAGCTCACCGTGGATGTCCGCCGGGTACTCAACGTCGCCGGCTCGATCGGTTCCCGCGACGCCCACGGTGGCACCGCGCCGGAACGCGTCGCCGAGCAGCTGCAGCGCGCTCGGCTTGCCGTCAGTGAGCACCGCGACTGGATCACCGAGTGACGCTGGCGGTCTTCCAGCGCGAGCGTCTCGCGGTGGACGTCCTGCCAGCCGCTCGGCTGCTGCTGGGCTGCCAGCTGGTCGCCGACGGCCGGGATGGGCGGGTGGTGGTCCGCCTCGTCGAGCTGGAGGCCTACCGCGGCGCCGACGACCCCGCGGCGCACTCATACCGGGGCCGCACCGCCCGCAACGCCGTGATGTTCGGCCCCCCAGGGCATCTGTACGTCTATTTCGTGTACGGGATGCACTTCTGCGCGAACATCTCCTGCCTGCCTGACGGGGAAGCCGGTGCGGTGCTGTTACGCGCTGCTGAGGTCGTCTCCGGCCATGCTGTCGCCAGGCTGCGCCGGCCCACCGCACGATCTGACGCGGACCTTGCTCGCGGGCCTGCTCGGCTGACGAGACTGCTCGGCCTGGGTCGGGAGCACAACGGCCTCGATCTCGTCGATCCGTCGTCGCCGGTGCGGCTGCTGCCTGGCGATCCGATTCCTGCCGAACAGGTCTGCACCGGACCGCGGGTGGGGGTTGCGGCCGCGCCCGATCGGCCCTGGCGGTTCTGGGTACAGGGCAGCCCTGCAGTATCTGCCTACCGCCGGCATCGGATAGCCGGCGAGGCGCGTGCGGGATGATGAGGAGGTGGGCGTGCACATCCTCGACGAGCTGGCCTGGCGCGGTCTGATCGCGCAGAGCACTGACCTCGATGAGCTACGCCGGGACTGCGACGCCGGTTCGATCACGTTGTACTGCGGGTTCGACCCCACGGCGCCGAGCCTGCATCTGGGTAACCTGGTACAGATCCTCACCCTGCGCCGATTTCAGCGAGCCGGCCACCGGCCGCTGGCACTCGTCGGCGGCGCTACCGGGCTGATCGGAGACCCCAAGCCGACGGCCGAGCGGACGCTCAACACCAAGGACGTCGTCGCAGGCTGGGTGGCGCGGATCCGATCCCAGATCGAACCTCATCTCGACTTCCTGGGACCGCACGCCGCAACCATGGTGAACAATCTAGATTGGACCGAATCGTTGCCGACGATCGATTTCCTTCGCGATGTCGGCAAACACTTCCGCGTGAATCGTATGCTCGCCAAAGATGCGGTGAGTGCACGATTGCACTCCGAATCGGGGATCAGTTTCACTGAGTTCAGTTACCAGCTCCTGCAGGCCATGGACTATCTCGAGCTCTACCGCAGGTACGGCTGCACGCTGCAGACCGGCGGCAGCGACCAGTGGGGCAACATCACCGCCGGGGTGGACCTGGTGCATCGGGTTGCGCAGCGTGGTGTGCACGCGCTGGCCACACCGTTGATCACTAAGGCGGATGGCACCAAGTTCGGTAAGACCGAGAGCGGCACCATCTGGCTGGACCCGGAATTGACCAGCCCGTACTCCTTCTACCAGTTCTGGATCAATGCTGATGACCGGGACGTGATCGGCTACTTGAAAGTCTTCACCGACCTGTCCCGAGATGAGATCGCCGATCTGGCGAGACAGACCGTCGAGCGGCCGCAGGCCCGAGAAGCGCACCGGGTGCTCGCCGAGGAGGTGACCGCAAAGGTACATGGTCCGGAGGAGACCCGCCGCGCCGTCTCCGCCAGCAGGGCCCTTTTCGGTCAGGGGGAACTTCACAACCTGGACCAGCGCACGCTGGACGCCGCCATGGCCGAAGCGCCTACCGGACAGGTGCGGCTGGCTGACCGACCCACGATCGTCGACCTGCTGGTCGTCAGCGGCCTGGCCGACAGCAGGGGAGCAGCGCGTCGCGCGGTCCGGGAAGGTGGCGCGTCAGTGAACAACGCCAAGGTCGGGGATGAGGGTTGGACACCTACCGAGTCGGACCTGCTGCCTGGCGGGTGGCTGGTGTTGCGACGTGGTCGACGCCATACCGCTGGGGTACGGGTGCAGTGACGCGAGTCCGTCAGTACGGCCCCGGACACGCCGATTTGACTTCTCCGGTGTGCTGGCCGTACCTTCTCCCTCGCCCCGCAGCGGAATGGACGAGACGCTCAGCGCGTTAACCGCACTGAGAGCAAGGCCAGGGCCGCGGGGAGGCCCACTCGGGAGGCTGGTAAGCTCGATGGGTCGCCCGGTTCGTATAGGCCTCAAGGGGTCGGTGGGTCGGGCAAGTCGTAGCAAGTCATCCCGGACCAACTGTCGTATCGGTGGTTCGTGATGGTGTGTGTTTGTTCTTTGAGAACTCAACAGTGTGCTGAATTTTGTTAGTGCCATGTTTGTTTGTGTTGTTGTTGTGCTAGTGATCAGTGCGGCGCCTGCCTGTTGTGGGTGGGTGT
>JBHELN010000438.1:0-2620 GCA_046263115.1 Pseudonocardiaceae bacterium
GGTACTCGCCTTTTCCAACCCCGTATCGTTGCGGACCCGGATCCCGGCGCCGTCCGGTGCGCAGATCGCTGCGGCCGTCGGATTGGGCGCCGTCGCTGCCGCGGGTGTGGCCTGGTACGGCTTGCGGCGACGGCAGCGATAAAGCAGCGTAAAGGACAGCGTTGAGCCGAGTGCGCTCAACGAGGCTTGTCTTACGTCGAACGGGTAGCACTCATGCACTATTGTTACTATTCGTAGTCGGACCGGTGTGCCTGATCGGGCCTCTTGCTGTGCCCCCGGTCACGGAGTAGACATGACGTCACGGACCTCTGGAAGGCCAGGGGCGGTGCGGCAGAGAAGTACCGTCCACCCCGACTGGGGCTCCGTGCACGGGCGTCGGGCACCCCACGCGCAGCACGCCGCGGGAGGCTTGTCGTCAAGGGTCTGCGTACCGTGTTCTCTGGGAACGCGGGCGCCGAGACCCATCGGGTACGACACGAGTTGCACGCTTGGTACCCCGATAGCCCGTGCGGGCGGCGGCGCTTCTGGAAGCTCGCGATGAGCGTCCAGCGGCGCCGCCGTCGTCATTAGCGCGGTCGCGCCTGAGCAGTCGAGCGTCACCTGTTCTTGATACCGCGATCGCGATCACCTGTTACTGTCAGTGACAGCCTTGGCGATCGAGATAGCTTCCCGCGCGCCGGCGGTAAGCGCGGCGCAGCAGTGCAGGATCCACTCGCCGACTGGCTGCGCGCCGCCACCGGCGAAGCTGGCTGCCGCCGCCCGGTATTCCCGTTCGCGGCGCAGGTGCCCGACTTCCGGGACCACCAGCCCCTTCGGATCCAAGCCGCTGGACACGATGGTGAGCCGGGCTGCGGCCCGCGCCACCACACCGTTGGCGTGCCCGAACGGCGCTAGCGCAAGTAGTTCGCCATGCACCACCGCGACCAGGACCGGCGCCGCGACTCGACTGCCCCCAGCGACCAGATGGGCCAGTCCATCAAGCCGGGCAGTGATCACCGGCGAGGAGTCCGGCCGGCCCAGCTCCGGCTCGGGCGACAGGTCCGCTGCGGCCAGCACATGTAGCCGGGCCAGCGCCTGCAGCGGAGCCCGCTGCCAGGTGGTCAACAGCCCGCCCAAAGCCTCCGCCACCCGCAACGCGCCGGCCAGTACCGGGTCGTGCACCGACCCGTCGCTGGGCAATGCAGTAGGGCCACCGTCCAGCGCCGCCGAAGCCCGGGCCGCACGCACGGATGCCTCCGCGGCGGTAACCGGCCAACGGCGCCGGTTCACCGGATGCCGGTGCACCGTGGTCACCGCGTCGCGCACCCGCGTGACGGCGGCCTGGACGCCGGGCAGCCCCAGCAGCGGGGCCAACGGATCCGCACCCACCCGCCGAGCCTAGAACGCTTGATGTCTGGACCGGTCCATCGGAGGCGGCGCGGTCATAGGAGACGGTGCATGATGTGCAGCCCAACGTAGCCGTGCACCGGATGATGAAAGGCTGCTGGCACGGTCGCCAGAATCTCGAAGCCCAGCGAGCGCCACAACGCGACCGCGCCGGTGTTGGTCTCGACCACGGCGTTGAACTGCATCGCTCGGTAGCCCTGCGCGCGCGCCCAGGCCAGCACGTGCTCGCCGAGGGCTCGTCCCACGCCTCGTCCGCCGTGCCGGGGATCGACCATAAAGCTGGCGGTAGCGACGTGCGCGCCCGGCCCACCCTGGTGGGCGTGCATTTTGGCAGTGCCCAGTACGGCGTTATCGGCGTCGACCGCGACGACCGTTCGGCCTGGCGGTTCCAGCAGCCACAAGCGGCGGGCCTGGTCCTCGGCCAGGCCACGGTCGTAACAGTAGGTCTCGCCAGCCGCCACGATGCGACGCAGGAACGGCCAGATCGCCGCCCAGTCGTCGGACATCGCGTTTCGGATCATCATGACCCGGCCTTTATTCGATGACTGCTATCTGGCACGAAACGCTGTCGATGAGAGCCTATCGTTTGGATGCGAAGTGACGTTACACCCAATCATCTGGTAGCGCGCACTGATCGGCGGGCAGTACCCCGTTGAAACGTTATCGCTCGTATCGACGACAACCAGAGCGCCGAGCCGCGAACGGGCGGCAGTAGCACCGGAATGACCGGCAACAAGGGGCGATTATGATGGCAATGCTCGACGCAGACGTCGCGGATTCGTGCCGGCCACCGGCGCGACTATGCACCGGGAACGCCGAGGTCCCCACGAGTTAACGATTTTCCCGGTCTGGGCTGTGCTATCCGTCAAGCTTGGTGGCTCGGCCGTAAAAAGACCGTCGTCCGCGCCTCCGCAATGGTGAATTCGGGTCGGGTCTGTTCCGTTTGAAGTGCCAACCACCATGTACTGAAGAGTAGTCCGCTCACCGCCCAGTCGGCAGCTGACGTAGTAGCGAGGGCGTCGGACTGCTTCTTTCCCTTACCTTCGACAGGTTTTCGGAGATCATCATGTGCGGAATCGTGGCCTACCATGGCCCTTCCCCCGCGTTACCGTCCCTGCTGAGCGGGTTGAGCAGGTCGGAATACCGCGGTTATGACTCAGTTGGACTGGCCCTGTCCACAGCCGGCGGTGGGCAGCTGACAATCCATCGTGCCGCGGGACGGCTGGCCGCGCTG
>JBHELN010000439.1:0-4714 GCA_046263115.1 Pseudonocardiaceae bacterium
TGGGTGCGAGCGTGTCCGAGATCGTCGACCGCATCGTAGCGGGGGGTACTTCAGGAGTCTGACGGTACAGCCTTGGCCGGTTCACCCGCGGTGTCATTTTCGGCCGCTTCGGCCGCGTTGATCCAAGCGACCGCAGCGTTCGATCTTCACCGTATTGCCTCCGTCTCCTCGCATCTCACCTGGCGGGTCAGGCGACGGTTGCCGTCCGGCCGGGGTACTGATTTGCGAGTCGACCACAACCATCTTGACGGCGACCCCGGCGAACAGATGCTCCGGTGGCTGACCCGTCGGACCGCAACGCCGGACTTGTTCCGCAGCCTCGCCGTCTCATCGGGCAGCAACGTGAACGACCCGACCAACTCGTCGAGCTCTCTCACAAGCCCAGCGTCTGGCCGCCGCTGGGTCTGAAGGTCGTCATCTACTCTGCGGGGAGCCGGGCGGAGTAGATGGAGTAGCCGTCGATGTAGCGAGTGGTAGCTGTGGCGATCATGGTGGCGGCCATCATCGGGATCATGAGGTGGAAGCCGCTGTGGGTGAGTTCCAGGACCAGCGCGAGGGCGGCGAGGGGTGCCTGCATTGCGGCGCCGATCATGGCGGCGGCGCCGATGATGGCGTAGGCGCCGACCGGGGTTCCGGGCCAGAGCAGTGACCAGGCCATTCCCAGGAATCCACCGAGCGCGGCGCCGGTGGCCATCGTGGGGGTGAATAGGCCACCGGTTGCGCCGCTGCCCAGGCACAGGGCGGTGACCAGCGGTTTGAGTGCGAACAGGGCGAACAGTAGGGCTACACCGCCATGGTTGAGGAAGACGTCATGGGCGATGTCCTTGCCGTTACCGAACAGTTGCGGGTAGCGCAGCCCGATCAGTCCCAGGATGGTGAATGCCCCGAGCGGGGCGAGGATCGCCTTCCAACCGGTCGGTCGGTGCAGCGACACCCAGCCGATGAGGCGGATGAACCCGACTGACACCACGCCGATCACCGGGCCGGCCAGCACGGCCCACCCGAGCTCGGACGCGGCGAAGGGATACCCGGGGACGCCGGGATAGGTGGCCCGGGCGGGGAGGTAGATCCACGCGGTGAGGGTCGCGATCCAGGAGCAGGCCAGCGCCGGCAGGATCACCGGCAGGTTGAGGCTTCCGTAGAGCACCTCTGCGGTGAACAACGCCCCGCCGAGGGGCACGTTGTACACCGCGGCGAGCCCGGCACCCGCGCCGCAGGCCACCAGCAGGCGCCGTTGGGCCGGTGTCAGGTGCACCCACCGGGCCAGCACGCTGCCCGAGACGCCGCCCATCAGTTTCGGTGCCGCCTCCCGCCCGAGGGACGCGCCCATCCCGACGACGATCTCGGAGATCACCGAGGTTCCGAAGCTGCGGCGCAAGGACAGCTCACCGGTGCCGTTCCACAGCACATCGTCGACCTCGGATTTCTGCCCTTTGGTGTAATGGCGCAGCACCGACCAGGCCACGCCGCCGACCAGGCCGGCGATCGAAAGCGAGACGATCCGCCGCAGACCGGAAGCGTGTTGGACACCTGATTCGAAGGTCCCGTTCTGATAGCCGAAGGCAAGGTGCTCGACCGTGAACAGGATGAGCATCAGCAGGTCACCCAGCAGCCCGGTCACGACACCGGTGAGGGCCACCATGGCCCAGAACACCGGGGTCAGAGCCACCTGGCCATCACCGGTGGCGTTGGGCTGTTCGGTGGCGCCGCGCCCGGATCCCAGCCGCCGACGGATCAGCGGCGGGGGCACCCGCTGGCGCTCGCTCATCCGGTCTCGGTTGCTCCTGGTCGGTTGCGATCAGGACGTCGGTGGACTTGCGGCGTCGACCATCTGGTCCTGCTCTCGGCGCGGGCGGCGCAGCAGCAGGAAAGCCACCGCGGCGAGGAACACCATCACGCTGGTCCAGTCGTTGAGCCTCAGCCCGAGGAAGTGGTTGGCGTGGTCAATGCGCAGCGCCTCGATCCAGGCCCGACCGGTGGTATAGGCAGCGACATACAGGGCGAACAGCCGTCCGTTGCGCAGCCCGAACCGGCGTCCGGCCCAGACCAGCAGCATTGCCACCCCGATGTCCCACAGCGATTCGTACAGGAACGTGGGCTGGTACAGCCCGATGTCGGGGGTATCGGCGGGCCGGTGTGCGGGATCGATCTGCACCGCCCACGGCAGGGTGCTGGGGGCGCCGTAGAGCTCCTGGTTGACATAGTTACCCCACCGGCCGATCGCCTGCGCCACCACCAGGCCTGGCGCCATCGCGTCGGCGAAATCAGCCAACCTCATGCCCCGCCGGCGGCAGCCGATCCAGGCGCCCACGGCGCCGAGTGCGACCGCCCCCCAGATGCCCAGGCCACCGTCCCAGATGTACAGCACCCGGACGGGGTCACGGCCAGATGCGAAGTACAACTCCGGATCGGTGATCACGTGGTAGAGCCGGGCGCCGATGATGCCGAAGGGCACTGCCCACATGGCCACGTCCAGTACGTCGTCGGCACCCCCGCCGCGGGCCAGCCAACGCCGCTGGGTCCACCACGACGCCACCACGATCCCGGCGATGATGCACAAGGCATACGCCCGGATCGGGATCGGACCCAGATACCAGACCCCGCGCGGAGGGCTGGGTAGGTACGCCAGCATCATCGTTACCCGTTCCTCCTCGGCCGCTATCCGATTGTATCTGTTACCGACATAGTCGCAAACCGAGAGGTTGGGGTCTAAGCTCTCTCTATGCCAGCCCGCCCTTCGGAACAGATCGTGTCATCCGAAGCTCGTGCCCTCACCGAGGTCGTGACCCGTTTGCGGCGGGCGCTGCGCACCAGCATCCGCACCGACTATCCCTGGGAATCCCTGCCCATGGCGCAGGTCGAGTTGCTGCTGGCGCTGCACGACCACCAACCGGCTCGGGTAGGCCAGCTTGCGAACCAGCTGCGGCTGGCGCCGAACACCGTCAGCGGGCTGGTCCAGGCCCTCGTCGAAGCCAGGCTCGCCGCGCGGGCACCGGACCCCGGCGACCGGCGCGTCGCGGTGGTCGCCCTCACCGAGGCAGGCACCAACAAGCTCGCCGACTGGGAACGAGCCCACCAGCAGCGCATCGCCATCGCCCTGGACCAGCTTCCCGTCGCCGACCAAACGACAGTACGGGCCGCACTGCCGGCACTGGCCCGCCTTGTCGACCACCTTGCCGCCGCCAGCCCCGAGAGGGCAGCCGTAGTGGCCCGCGACGACTAAACACGTCGCTGCCAGGCCGCTCACGCAGCAGCCGCGTCTCCGTTCAAGGCCGCACGGTGCTGGGTTGCTACCACCCCAGCCGGCGCAACGCCTCGACTCGTCGGCTCGCCGCAGCCATGCTTGACACTGTGTTATGTCTGGCCTGCGAGCTGACCGGGGTCCAGAGCGCCGCTGGTCATACACGGCTCATTTCGACTGGTCCGAAATCCGAACCACACCAGGCTGCTCCCGACGGGGTGATGATCACGTTGCTGGTGCCTACCACGCTCGCGCCGCCCAGGTCGGTCGATCCCGCCCACTGGTTGGCCGGTTTCCCGGGACTAGCTGAGGCCGTCGTTGACATCCCATGAGCGGGACGTTGGAACGGTGCCACTGTCGCCGCGGGTGCCCGAGATTGGCGCGCTGGACCTGCTGCTGTCCGTGGCCCGGTTGGGCAGCCTGGGCCGGGCGGCCCGCCAGCACGGCATCTCGCAGCCGGCGGCCGGTTCCCGGATCCGGCATTTGGAGAGGCTGCTCGGGTTGTCGCTGATCGAGCGGTCGGCGGCCGGGTCGCGGCTGACCCATGACGGCGCGATGGTCGCGGACTGGGCTCGGCCCGTGGTGACCGCGGCCGCTGCCCTGGATGCTGGCGTCGCTGCGCTGCGAACTCAGCGCGAGGGCCGGCTGCGGATCGCGGCGAGTTTGACCGTCGCCGAATATCTGGCGCCGACCTGGCTGATCGACCTGCGGGCGCGCCGAGCGCAGACCACGGTCGCGTTGCGGGTGGCCAACTCCGACGACGTCGCCCGGCTGGTGCTTTCCGGCGGGGTTGACATCGGCTTTGTGGAGGGGCTGGGGCTGCCCGACGGGCTGGCGTGCCGGGTTGTGGGTCATGACCGGCTGGTGCTTGTTGTGGCCCCGGGACATCAGTGGGCGCGGCGGCGCCGTCCGATCGACGCGGCCGAGCTTGCCGCCACACCGCTAGTGGCTCGGGAACCCGGATCGGGCACCCGTTATGTCTTGGAGGCAGTCCTGGCTGGGCATGGGGCCCCTGCGCCGCCGCTGGTCGAGCTGTCCTCCACGACGGCGATCAAGTCGGCGGTGGAAGCAGGCGTGGGTCCAGCTGTGTTGAGCTCGTTGACCGTCGCCAACGAGCTGGCCGACGGGCGGCTGGTGGCGCTGCGAGTCGCCGGGGTGGACCTGACCCGCACACTGAGGGCGGTATGGCCAGCCGGCCAGGCGCTGACCGGAGTGCTGCGCGACGTCGTGGCGGTGGCGACGCTGCGCAGTGAGGAAGCGCCGGCCAGCCCGCTGTGTCCGTTCAGCTGAAGTGGATTAACGCGACGATCATCGACTGCCGCTGGAAGACCTACGATCGGACTTGTGAGTTCGCTGCCCCGATCACCGGCAACGGTGACCGGGGAATCTGACCGCGCCGACGCTGAGGTGGTGGGCAGTGTGGCGAAGTCGCATGGGGACAGGGTGTATGCCGGGCGCGGGCCGGGACAGCTG
>JBHELN010000440.1:0-3944 GCA_046263115.1 Pseudonocardiaceae bacterium
TCTACTACGCGGTCGTCCAGTGCTGCGGTTACCTCCGCGGCGAGGTCGGACAACGCATTCATGATGGCCAGGCGGGCTGCGGGCGCCAAGGCAACGCCCAGCATGGCGGCGGTGTGCCGGGTCTGCTCGTCACCCGCGGAAGCCGCAGTGGTGAGGTCTTCCCGCAGCTGGTTGACATAAGGGGTGAGATCCATGACATCAATATGACGTCACCATCGACGTCAGTCAAGACGTCATTGCTGTCACAGTAGGCTGCTGGCGCTTGACGCCGGGCCCGTATCGAGAGGAGACCTGCGCCGTGAGTCAACCCGACCGAGTCGAGACGATGTCAGTGACACCGCTGGGGGGTGATTCAGGCGTGAGCGAGACGGGCGTGGCGACCGTGCCATTACGGGTGCAACTCGTGGCCAAGACCGAGTTCTTCCCACCCGACGATGTTCCCTGGTCCACTAATGCCGACGGCGGGGAAGCGCTCGCCGAGTTCGCCGGCAGAGCCTGCTACCAATCCTGGCGCAAGCCGAACCCGGCGACTGCCACCAATGCGGGTTACCTGCGGCATATCCTCGAGGTCGGGCACCTGTCGGTGCTCGAGCACGGCACAGTCAGCTTCTACTTGACCGGGGTGTCGCGGTCGCTGACTCACGAGCTGATCCGGCACCGCCATTTCTCCTACTCGCAGTTATCTCAGCGCTACGTTCCCGAGCGGACCGCCGCCATGGTGGAGCCCGAGGTGATCGCCAACGATCCCGAACTACACCGGCGTTTTCATGCCGCGGCCCAGGCCAGCCAGCAGGCTTACAATGAGCTGCTCGCCGGGTTGGAGAAACGCTTCGCCGATGAGCCAAACGCCACGCTGCGCCGTAAGCAGGCACGCCAGGCGGCTCGATCGGTGCTGCCCAACGCCACCGAGACGCGCATCGTGGTGACCGGCAACTATCGGGCGTGGCGTCATTTCATCGCGATGCGGGCCACCGAACATGCCGACGTGGAAATCCGCGCGTTGGCGGTGGAGTGCCTGCGCCAGCTGCACAAGGCGGCACCCAGCGTGTTCAGCGATTTCGAGATCTGCACTCTTCCGGACGGCAGTGAAATCGCGTCCAGTCCGTTCGTGGCCGAATGCTGAGTAACGTGCAGTCATGGATCTGAATGAGGCACGCGCGGTGATCGCCGAGCAACACCACGCGGTGCTGGCAACGATGCGCCGAGACGGCACCCCGCAGATGTCCCCGGTCGGCGCGACAGTCGACGGCGAGGGACGCGTAGTGGTGAGTAGCCGGCAAACCGCATTCAAGGTGCGCAATCTGCGCCGGGACCCGCGAGCGTGGCTATGCGTGCTCTCCGACGGTTTCTACGGCCGCTGGATCCAGGTCGGTGGCTCGGTGCGGATTGTGGAGCTGCCCGAGGCGATGGACGCACTGGTGGACTACTACCGCCGAATCGCCGGCGAACATCCGGATTGGGACGACTACCGCGCGGCGATGCAACGGGAGCGGCGGGTGCTCCTGCAGATCGAGCTCACCTCGGCCGGGCCCGACCGGGAAGGGTGACGCAGTCGATGGAGACGCTCGCGGCCGGCGAGCGGCACAAGCTGTGCGATCTGATGCATCAGCTGGGCCCCGACGCTGCGACTCTGTGCGAGGGGTGGACCACCCGGGACCTCGCCGCCCATCTGGTACTCCGGGAGGGCCGGCTGGATGCCGCACCCGGCATCCTGCTGCCGTCGTTGGCCGGATACACCGCTCGGGTGCAGCGCAGCGTTACCCGACGGCCTTGGCCGGACCTCGTTGAGCAGATCCGCAACGGGCCGCCCTGGTGGTCGCCGTGGCGCTTGCCGAGCCTCGGTGATCGGGCCAACACCATGGAGTTCTTCGTTCACCACGAGGATGTGCGGCGGGCCCAACCGCAGTGGACACCCCGGAGGGCCGACGAGCGCCGGGCCGGGGTGCTGTGGACCTTGCTCGGCAGGGCGGCCCGGCTGTTGTACCGGCACTCGCCAGTCGGGGTCGTGCTGCGTACTCCGGAGGGGTGGCAGTGCACTGCGCGGCGTGCCGAGCGTTCCGTCGTGCTGGTTGGCTGCCCTGAGGAGCTGACGTTGCACGCATTCGGTCGCGATCGTGCTGTCGTCGAGATCGAGGGTGACCTCATCGACGTGGCCGGGCTGCAGAGCAGCCAGCGGGGGTTGTAGTGTCCGCTGGCGCACCTCGGCCGACGAGGGTTGCGGTGCCGACCGGTAGCGTTCTGTCCCATGAATGCCGTGCCGACGTCTGCGTCCGGCCAGCCCTTCGGCCGGGTGCTCACCGCTATGGTCACCCCGTTCACCGCCAGCGGCGAGCTTGATCTGGACAGCGCGGCCAAGCTTGCGCATCAGCTCGTGGAACGGGGTTGCGACGGGCTGGTGCTCAACGGCACCACCGGCGAGTCGCCGACCACCACGGACGCCGAAAAGGCGGATCTGGTGCGGGTCGTGGTGCAGGCGGTCGGTGACCGCGCGCGCATCGTGGCCGGTGCCGGAACCTACGACACCGCACACAGCATCACGCTGGCCCGGCAGGCGGAGCAGGCCGGCGCGCACGGCCTGCTCGTGGTGACCCCGTACTATTCCCGCCCTCCGCAGGCTGGCCTGTTCGCGCACTTCACCGCGGTTGCGGACGCCACTGATTTGCCGGTAATGCTTTACGACATCCCGCCACGGTCGGTGGTGCCGATCGCAACAGACACTCTTTTCCGGTTGGCGGACCATCCGCGGATCGTCGCCGTCAAAGACGCCAAGGGCGATCTCGGTGCCGGCGCGGAGGTGATCGCCAAGACCGAGCTGGCCTACTATTGCGGGGATGACGCGCTCAACCTGCCCTGGCTCGCGGTAGGTGCAGTCGGCTTCGTCAGCGTCATCGGCCATGTTCTGGCCGACCGCTTGCGGAGCATGATCACCGCATTCGATGCGGGCGACGTGGGCGCTGCCCGTGAGATCCATGCTTACACCCTCGGCCTGATCCGGGTATTCGGCACGGTCGGCGGGGTGGCCTTCAGTAAGGCGGCGCTGCGGCTCACCGGTCTCGACGTCGGTGCACCCCGGCTGCCTCAAGTGCCCGCCGAGCCAGACCGGGTCGCCGCGATCGCCGCCGCGCTCGTCGAGGCAGGGGTTCTCGGGTGAGCGCGCGAGCCAATGGCACTGAGACCTGCTTGCAGGGTCGAAGCAATGTTGCGGGCAGGGTCGCGGCATGAGCGCTGTTCCCACCGGGACCCCACTGCCCATACCAGGAGTCCCGACCGCACCACCACCGCCGCTACCCGACGGTGGCCTCCGCGCGGTCGCACTCGGCGGCATTGGAGAGATCGGCCGCAACATGACCGTCTTCGAGCATGCCGATCGGTTACTGGTGATCGACTGTGGGGTGTTGTTCCCAGAGGACGATGCACCCGGGGTGGATCTCATCCTGCCCGACTTTCGCGCGATCGAGCACCGGCTGGACGACATCGAGGCGCTGGTCTTGACCCATGGGCACGAGGACCACATCGGTGCTGTGCCGTTCCTGCTCAGGTTGCGCCCCGACCTGCCGGTGGTCGGCTCTGAGTTCACCCTCGCGCTAGTCGCCGAGAAGTGCCGCGAGCACCACCAGAAGCCGCAGCTGATTCAGGTCGGTGCAACCACTCGGCATCGCTGCGGGCCGTTCGACTGCGAGTTCTTTGCGGTCAATCACTCCATTCCCGATGCGCTGGCGGTCGCCATCCGTACTCCGGCCGGGCTGGTGCTACACACCGGCGATGTCAAGCTGGACCAGCTACCGTTGGATGGGCGATTGACCGATCTCGCCGGGTTCTCCCGGCTCGGCGACGAAGGCGTGGACCTTCTGCTGATCGACTCCACCAACGCTGAGGTACCCGGTTTCGTCAGCCCGGAGCGGGACATCGGCCCGGTACTGGACTCGGTGATCGGCAAGGCCACC